>JBEKBO010000001.1:0-95878 GCA_050015355.1 Candidatus Korobacteraceae bacterium
TCTGCTGGAAGCCCTCGAACAGGCTGCTGCTCTGGCCCTCGCAGCTATCACCCCGGACAACGCCGCAGCTTGGTTCAAACACTGCGGATACGGTATATAGCTTCATGGGAACCGCTCTAGCGGGCTGCTGAAAAACAGGTCTGCTCTGGCGCGAACATACAAGCAATTGCGCTGTAACTCTGTGGTTTTACACATTCCGTAGCGCCTCGCTCGGTGCTTCGGCGCGTTTTTCAGCAGCCTGCTACCGGGTCCATGAAAATGTCGGCCTTGAGCGGCGTTCCGGGTGAAACAGCATAGCGCGCCAGGTCGGTGATCCCTGCCTCGGCAAGCACTTCGGCATCGATGAAGAAGTTCCCAGTGGTATTGCGGCTATCGCGAACCAGGATTTGCCAAGCGGCCTCGCCGACAATATCAGGCGTGCGTCCACGCAAGGGATCTCTGTCCGGTATGATTTGCAGCGCCGCTGTGGCAATAATTGTTCTCGGCCAGAGTGCGTTCACCGCTATTCTCTCACCGCGAAATTCCTCCGCCATTCCCAGTACACACATGCTCATGCCATATTTCGAAATCGTATAGGCGACGTTTGGTGCGAACCATTTCACACGCATATCAAGCGGCGGCGACAAATTCAGAATATGCGGGTTGCTCGCATCCTTAAGGTGCGGCAGGCATGCCTTGGAACAAACATACGTGCCGCGCACATTGACGTCCATCATCAGGTCATAACGCTTCATTGTCGTTTCGAGCGTGCCCGTAAGGCTGATCGCGCTCGCATTGTTGACGAGGATATCGATGCCGCCAAACTTTCGCACCGCTTCCTCGACAGCGGCACTTACTTGATCCTCAAAGCGAATATCGACTGCGAGCGGCAGCGCCTTGCCACCGGCTCGTTCAATTTCTTCCGCCGCGGTATAAATCGTGCCCGGGAGCTTCGGATGCGGTGTTACCGTCTTGCCTGTAACCACCACGTTGGCGCCGTCGCGAGCCGCTCGCAGTGCAATCGCCAGCCCAATTCCGCGGCTTGCTCCCGAGATGAAAAGTGTTTTCCCAGCCAGTGTGGCCACTTGATCCTCCCCGAACAATCCCTACAACGTTCGTGCTGTGCTTAACGAAACGAGGGCCGGAGTGATCCAGCCTCGTCGTCTCGAACAACAACTACATTGGCTAGAAAGGATACTTGCCAGCTTTAATAATGCCATCGGCAATACGACGACGGCCGCCAACAGTGTTGAAGCTTGGACGAACGGCAATTGTTCCGATAAGTTGAACCAAAGACTTGGTATCTGCTTTATCTCCTACGGCTGCAACCACCTGCTTGGCCGAGTGCACCAGTCGTCCTGCTGCATCGCTGGAAAACACGCGTGTCATATCAATCGATATTGCGCAATTGCCCTCACCCTTAGCCGCAATGAGTTTGCCGGTACGCAGGATTGCGCTCTCCATGGCATAGGTCTCGCACGCAAGATCTGAAATATGGCCCATAACTTCCTGTTCATCTTTCAAATTCTTCGCAAAGGCCGCGTCCGCGCTCTTCAGCGTCAATACCACGAGATTCTTGGCCAATCCAAGCAACTCATATTCCGCGCCAAAGGAGCTGTTCGCCGGCGCCGAAACTTTGCGGAACTCACCCAAAAGCAGTTTACTTACGGCCGGGCTCTTCAGCAGGCGAGGAGGAATGATAATGCGGTTGATTTCGCTGGTCCCTTCGTAAAGCCTCGTGATACGCGCGTCGCGGAAAGCACGTTCGACGGGATACTCCTTGGAGTAACCGTAGCCGCCATGGATCTGCACAGCCTCGTCCACGACGTACGCCAATGCTTCACTTGTCCAGATTTTATTGATCGAGCATTCGATCGCAAAGCTCTCGATCGTCTTCAAAATAGCCTCAGTGTCGTGCCCGGCGGTTGCGAGCGCCTGATCGACAGCACCAAGAGTACGAAAGACCATTGCATCGCCGACGAAACAGCGCGCAGCCATCTCCCCGATTTTCTGCTTGATAAGTCCGAACTGGGCGATGGATTGCCCGAACTGTTGCCGTTCCACGGCGTACCGTACCGAGTTATTCAGAGCTTGTTTGGCAGTTCCCAGGTTACGTGTGCCCAGTTTCAGCCGCCCGAAATTGAGAATGTTGAAGGCGACCTTGTGCCCCTTCCCGATCTCACCCAGCACGTTTTCTACCGGCACCTTCACGTTCTCAAGAATAAGTGCGGTTGTGGACGAACCATCCAGGCCCAACTTCGGTTCTTCGCGTCCGCTCACCACGCCCATGTCGCGCTCGACGATAAACGCGGTGATCTTCTCTCCGTCCACTTTGGCAAAAATGGTGAATATGTCCGCGAAGCCGCCGTTCGTGATCCACATTTTCTGGCCGTTCAGCACATAGTACTTGCCGTCGGGGCTGAGCACGGCCTTGGTACGGAGGGACATCGCATCGGAACCGGCGCTTGGCTCCGTAAGCGCATAAGCGCCAATCTTCTCACCACTGGCCAAACCTGGCAGATAGCGCGCTTTCTGTTCTTCCGTACCGAAGTAGACGATTGGGAGTGTGCCGATCGTGGTGTGTGTTCCTAGGGGGAACGAAGGCATAAGTCCGAGCGTTTCTGAAACAAAAGCAGAGCTCACTTTGTCCAAGCCCAAGCCGTCGTAAGCCTCGGGAATGTCCACACGCAGAAGGTCGAGTTCACCGGCCTTCAGCATAAGTTCGCGAAGTACCGCGAAATCCTTGGCATAAATTTCTTTCTCGTGTGTTAAAACCTGGGTACGCATGAAGTCTTCGGCAACGCGACCAAACATCTGTTGCGCGGGAGAAAGGTCCTCGCGTGTGAAAACATCAGATGGTTCGACGTCGACTGCTAGAAAACTGCCACCCCCTTGGGATTGAAGAACACTGCTCGTGGCCATGAAGACTCCTTTTATGAAGCGCAGCGGCCCGCCACTGCGATAGTACGGGCGCCACGGTTAAGATTGTCAGAGTGGGAGCGAAGCTTAGCATGTACATGCATATTTCACAAGCTGGCACTCATCGTATTCGCGCCAGCATTCCTAACTGTATTTTCCCATCCCGCCAGACGGAAGTAATACGCAAACCCGCTCCGGGTAGGTTCGAGTTAGCATTAGGCAAACCGGCTGGAGAGAGCATGTACACACAAAGTGTTGGCCTTGCTTTCTGCCTGACGCATAGTTACTTCTTATTATCATCTGGACCCACAGCGGCAGTGTACCTGCTTTGGTTGCACTCATACATTAGTAGCTACCGCGCCGTTTCATACCGATGGTGCTCTGAACCAAAATCGAATACAATGTGCGGGTATAGCCTCCCAAAATGGACGCTTGCCGCATAACTATTTCCGTAGCATTTGGTTCGGATTTATGAATATTCTTGTCTGCTTGAAACAAATCCTCGATCCCGAGGTTCCGGCACGCGACTTCGCAATCGATCCTGACAAGCGCCAAGCCGAACGCGGGTCGGCAAATCTCGTCACCAACATCTTTTGCGAAAACGCGCTGGAAACTGCGCTGCAATTCCGCGCACGAACGGGCGACATCAAGATCACTGCGTTGTCATACGGACCAGCTACGGCAGAGGAGGCGTTGCGCAAGGCGCTTGCCATGAAAGCTGACGCAGCGGCGCTCATAACGAACGACGGTAATCCGAACCCGGATCCACTTACGACGGCGCGTGTGCTAGCCGCCGCTGTTCGGAAGCTCGGCAACTTCGATCTGATCATGGTAGGCCGGGAAGCAGGGGACTGGGGCGCGGGCCAAACCGGCGGACTGTTAGCCGAAGAGCTTGGGCTACCCTGCATATCGTTCGCCGACAACATTGAAAGTGCGGGCGGCAAGTTGCGCATCAGGCGGCAGACGGATTCTGGTTGGGAGCTACTGGAGACAATACCGCCGGTGGTGCTAACTATCAGCAACAACGAACACAATGTACCGCGGATTCCGAAAGTGCGGGACGTGATGATGTCATTCCGCCAGCCGCTGACTAAGTGGACGGTCGGGGACCTCGGGATGGACGTCGCCGAGGTAAATGCGGGCGACTCTTATTACCAAGTGGCTGAACTCTTTATTCCCACGAAGGAAGCGCACTGCGAGTTCGTCGCGGGTGACACGCCGGAAGAAAGGGTCGAGGCATTTGCCCAGCGCATCACGGCGGTAACAAGCGCGATTTAAATCAAACCTTTTGCGGAATTCATAAGGGTCGACTAAAGGCTGTCTTATGCAAGATATCGTTTGCTGTCTCTTCGCATCCAGTGGCTTCGACAAAGGCGTGCAGGGACTCCTTGGCGCAGCGCGCCGCCTTGCTGACGAACTTAGCAGTGCGCTACGTGTCATCGTCATCGGTACCGGCGCCGAAGCTATTACTTCCGAGCTTGCCGCCATTGCCAACTTTGTCATCGTAGCTGATGCGCCGGAACTCGCGGAATATCAGCCCGAAATCTACCTTAATGTACTGACGCAACTTTGCCGCGAACTGTCACCTCGAGCGATTCTGATCTCCAACGACACCAATAGCCAGGAAATCGCCCCCCGTTTGGCGCACAGACTTGGCGGCAGTGCTGTCGGCGATGGCGTTGGTCTGCAAATGCAGGGCGATAAATTGCGCGTCAAGCGCCAAGTGTATGGCGGCAAGGCGCAGGCAATTATCGAGCTCCAAC
The DNA here is from genome assembly GCA_050015355.1 of Candidatus Korobacteraceae bacterium. Lineage (GTDB taxonomy): Bacteria > Acidobacteriota > Terriglobia > Terriglobales > Acidobacteriaceae > CAWBRT01. Next base: position 4,662 of record JBEKBO010000001.1, read on the forward strand.
GCTATCCAGCGGTCGTGTGGCTGCGCTCTCGCGCATTTGAGCCGGCAGCACCAAGTGGAACTTCCGGCGAGATCACACGCGCCGCGCTGCAAGTCAACCTGGAGGTGCCGACGCGCATAATTGAGCGCAATCGCGAAGAAGGTGGGAACATTCGCCTGGAGGATGCAAACGTGATTGTTTCCGGCGGGCGCGGTATCGGCGGAGCAGAGCCGTTCAACACTGAGTTGCGGCCTCTAGCGGACTTAATGGGCGCGCAACTGGCAGCGAGCCGCGCAGCTTGCGACGCGGGCTGGGTACCGCCCACTTGGCAGGTGGGTCAGACCGGGAAGAAAGTCGCGCCGGAGTTGTATCTCGCTATCGGCATAAATGGCGCCAGTCAGCACATCGCGGGCATTTCCGAAGCCAAGAATATTGCGGCGATCAATATAGACCCCGACGCCCCGATCTTTAAGTATTGCCGCTTTGGCATCGTCGGCGACTATCGCAAAGTAGTGCCATTGCTGCGAGAAAGGCTCGCGACTCTAGGCAAATGAACACAGCGGAAGCCACCCGTCAGATCTACTGGAACATCTCCCACGTGTGGGTGATGTACGTGCTGTTGCTCCCGGTTCTGGTAATCGCCGGGTACGGCATCTATCGTCATGTTGTGCTGTGGCGGCGCGGCCTTCCGTTGGCGCGTTTCGACCGCCCGGCCGAGCGCATTAAGCTGGTCCTCAAGCATGCCTTGGGGCAGCAACGCACCGCGCGCGACAGTTACGCTGGACTGTTCCATCGATTCATTTTTTACGGTTTTATCGTTCTCGTCATCGCCACGACAATCGTCGCCATCGACGCTGACCTCGGCATCCATGTCATGCATGGGGGACTGTACCTGTACTTCCAGTCCTTCGTTGTCGACGTTTTCGGCGTTCTAGTACTGGTTGGCACGCTGATGGCTGCTCTCCGGCGTTTTGTGGCCCGCCCTAAGAACCTTATTTACACCGATGAAGCCGCGTGGATTTTGGCTGCCGTCTTTGCGATTGTGGTGACAGGATTCCTTTTGGAAGGCTTGCGTATTGCGGCAACGAACGATCCCTGGGCCGCATGGTCGCCCTTTGGCAATCTCACGGCCCGACTGCTGCGCCCCGTGATGGGGGCGAATGCGATGCAGCAGGCTCATCGTGTGACATGGTGGTTCCATCTGGCAGTGAGCTTCGGCTGCATCGCGTGGTTGCCCTATACCAAGATGATGCACGTGCTCACGGGACCTCTCAACATTTACGCCGCAAACCTGGGCCCTATTGGCGCTTCGCTGAAGAACATAGATTTCGAATCGACCGCCAGCTTTGGGGTTAACTCCCTGAAAGCTTTTACCTGGAAAGATCTTCTCGACCTGGACGCTTGCACCGAGTGCGGGCGGTGCACGTCGGTGTGTCCGGCAAGCACCGTTGGCAAGGAACTGTCTCCCCGCGATGTAATCATCGATCTCAGAAACCTGATGCATGAACGTCCGCACGAAGCCTTCGGATCCGGGCCGGTAAATGGAAACGGGGCCTTTGGCGAAGCAGCCGCGGCCCCGGATCAGAATTCCTTAAATGGTGAAGCGCTTGCACCGCTGGCGATTATCGGCACAGTCCCGGGAACATTGCCAGAGCGGCTGTGGCAATGCACGACCTGCGCGGCGTGCATGGAAGTCTGTCCAGTGTTCATCGAACAGATGCCGAAGATCGTGGACATGCGCCGGTACCAGGTCATGGAACAATCCGATTTTCCGGATTCCATGCAGGCGGCGATCATGTCGCTTGAGTCTCGCGGCCATCCGTTCCCTGGCACTCAGGCTTCACGTCTGGACTGGACGGATGGACTCAATGTCGATCTGATCAAGGACGGCAAACAGCCCGATATTTTGCTCTGGGTGGGTTGCGGCGGCGCCCTCCTGGAACGCAACCAGAAGGTCATGCGAGCAACCGCGAAACTTCTCCAGGCTGCCGGCGTAAAGTTTGCAATTCTCGGTCGCGAGGAAAAGTGCTGCGGTGATCCGGCACGGCGTATCGGCAACGAATTCCAGTTCGAGTCACTTGCCAAAGACAACATCGCAACTTTCAATAAGTACAAGGTTAAGGAAATCATCACCACCTGCCCGCATTGCTTCAATACGTTGAAGAATGAGTATCCGTATCAGGGTGGGAACTTCGAAGTCCGCCATCACACTGAATTCTTTGCCGACTTGGTGCGGCAGGGCAGGCTTAAGCTTTCCGCCGAATCCGACAAGAAGATCGCTTTCCACGATCCCTGTTACTTGGGCCGTCACAACGGCATCTACGACGAGCCGCGCAGTTTGGTGCGCATATCGTCGCGGGTTGCACCGGTGGAGTTGCAACGTAACCGCTCCAACAGTTTCTGCTGCGGTGGTGGTGGTGGCATGAGCTTTGTGGAGGAGCCGCCTGCGCAACGGGTAAATCAGGAGCGTGCGCGCGAAATCCTCGCCACCGACGCCGATGTAGTCGCCGTCGGATGCCCGTTCTGCCTGACCATGATGGAGGACGGAATCAACGCACGCAAAGGCGATCGCGAGATGCGGGTGAAAGACGTTGCAGAATTGCTGGCAGAAGCATTACAGCCGCACACGAAAGCGTAACCCGATTCGGCCACTTATCGATCTGAAGCTGCTTCCCTGCCCCGGGCAATCACTCCCGCATCCTTTTGACCCGTCATATAGTGCTGGCGCAAAACAAAGACTTACAGTGAGAATGGCGCACCGGCGTCTAATTCCGTATATTGATCTCTGAAGTGAAATCGGACCCAGTGAAACCGATGTTAAGAACGTCGACACCCGCGTCGGCAGGGATTGTATGGAGGCAATTCAGAGTATGGAAAACAACCGGGGTTGTTTAAACGCTTTCGCTGCATTGATCGCGACTGTCGTTCTACTAAGTTTGTCTTCTCTGGCTACAACAACAGCTACGGTTTCGCCGGAAAGCGATGGCGCTTTCAAGAAGATCACGGCCGATCCGAAGGTCCGGCAAGGTTTGGAATTCATCAAGAACGATGACGCGAAGACGCTTGCCGACATGAAAGCGATTGTCATCATTCCCGCTCCTCCTTTCAAGGAGAAGGTTCGCGGCGAATACTACATGAAGCGACTGCAGGAGCTGGGCCTGCAAGGCCTAAAGACGGACAGCGAAGGGAACGTGTACGGCATTCGCCCAGGAACAGGTAAAGGTCCTAGGCTGCTCGTCGAAGCACATCTTGACACCGTTTTTCCCGAGGGCACGAACATACAGTTGGTTGAAAAAGACGGCAAGATCTATGCCCCCGGCGTTGCCGACGACTCGCGTGGACTAGCCGTGTTGTTATCGGTCATTCGAGCGTTTCAGACAACTGGCATCAGGACGGTGGGAGACATAGTCTTTTGCGCCACGGTAGGCGAAGAGGGGCTGGGGGACCTGCGAGGCATGAAGGCCTTCTTTAAGGATCACACAGATATCGCCGGAGTCGTCGACATCGATACCCCCGCCGACGTTACGTACATAACCTATCTTGGAACCGGCAGTCACCGTTACCGAGTGACTTTCAATGGCCCGGGCGGACACAGTTTTTCGGCGTTTGGCACTCCCAGCGCTATTCACGCCATGGGCAGGGCAATTACGAAAATTGCCGACGTGCAGACGCCGCTAGAGCCGAAGACTACGTTCACGGTAGGGGAGGTCAGTGGCGGGACGTCGGTGAATGCAATTGCGGCCAAGGCCCAGATGCTGCTCGATATGCGCTCCAATAGTCAGCAAGAGTTGTTGAAAATGGAAAAGAAAATTTTGTCGCTGATCCAAGAAGGCGCGGACGAAGAGAACGCACGTTGGGGAGGCGACAAGAAGATCACCGTTGACCCGAAGCTGATTGGCGATCGTCCAGCGGGAGGCCAGTCTCCTAACAGCATGATCGTTCAGGCGGCGTGGATGGCGACCAAGGCTATCGGTCAAGAACCCAAACTGGTTGAGGCAAGCAGCACTAACGCAAACTGGCCAATCAGTATGGGGGTGCCGGCAGTCATGCTCGGCATCGGTGGCATGGATGGTGGGACGCATTCACCCGGCGAATGGTTCGATCCAACCAACGAACACCTTGCGCCGCAGAAGATTTTCCTGACCATTCTGGGACTGGTTGGTGTTGACGGGCTAAGTCAGCCGCTTCTGCCGGCGAAGTAGGAGCACGTGGGCGGATGATGGCGAAATACATTGGAGCAATCGATCAGAGCACAACCAGCACTCGCTTCATTCTGTTTGACCGTTCCGGACGGATCGTGGCGACCGTCCAGAAAGAACACGAACAGATATATCCCAGGCCGGGTTGGGTCGAACACAATCCGGAAGAGATCTGTAACCATACTCTGGAAGTGATCGGCGAAACCATACAGGGAAGCGGGATCGCGGGGAGCGATCTGGCCGCGGTCGGTATCACCAATCAGCGCGAAACTACCGTCGTCTGGAATCGCAAGACCGGCAAGCCGGTTTGCAACGCTATCGTGTGGCAGGACACACGTACCGCCGATTATGTTTCCGAGTTCTCTGAAAATGGCGGTCAGGACCGCTTTCGTGCCCAGACCGGACTGCCTCTCGCCACTTATTTCAGCGGCCTCAAGATTCGGTGGATCCTCGCGCAGGTGCCCGGTGTCCGCGAACCGTCCGAGGCCGGCGACGTGCTGTTTGGCAACATCGACACGTTCCTCATCTGGAAGCTCACCGGTGGCCCCAATGGTGGCGTTCATGTCACTGACGTTACCAATGCCAGCCGCACGCAACTGATGAACCTTGCAACGTCCGATTGGGACAAGGACATTCTGAATGCTTTCGGGATTCCCCGGTCGATGCTGCCTCGCATCTGTTCGAGTAGTGAGGTATACGGCCACGTCCAAGGCGGTACGATAAGCGGTGTGCCCATCGCCGGCGACTTGGGCGACCAGCAGGCAGCGCTTGTCGGACAGACCTGTCTCAAACCCGGCCAGGCGAAGAATACCTACGGAACCGGTTGCTTCCTGCTGCTGAATACTGGCCTGCACCCTGTGCAGTCCAGTCATGGATTGCTCACCACCGTGGCTTACAAACTGGGGGATCAGCCGGCGCACTACGCCCTCGAAGGCAGCGTTGCCATCACCGGTGCGCTGGTGCAGTGGCTGCGAGACAACCTGGGCCTGATCCGCACCAGCTCCGAGATCGAGACCCTGGCGCGGACGGTGGAAGACAACGGCGGCGTATACTTCGTTCCCGCTTTCTCCGGCCTGTTTGCCCCTTACTGGAAGGCTAGTGCGCGCGGTGTAATCGCCGGACTCACTCGTTATGCCACCAAAGGCCACCTCGCACGCGCGGTCCTGGAGGCAACGGCATTTCAGACTCGCGAAATATTGGAGGCCATGGAGAAGGATTCCGGGATCAAGCTGGACGTGCTGCGCACCGACGGCGGCATGGTGGAAGACGAGCTGCTGATGCAGTTCCAGGCTGACATCCTGGACAAGGCCGTCGTCAGACCCACGATCAAAGAGACCACCGCCCTGGGAGCCGCTTACGCCGCGGGATTGGCTGTTGGCTTCTTCAGGGATGCCGATGAGCTCTGTGCTAACTGGTCTGTCGATAAGACCTGGACGCCAAATATGGACCCGTCAAGGCGCGAATCGATGTACCGGATGTGGAAGAAGGCCGTGAGCCGCACCTTCGACTGGGTGGATTGAGCTGTCGCATTGGTCGCTGCGGGGCGAGCCAGCGCTTGATTCCTGGCTGGAAGAAAGCTTTCAACACTTTTGGAGGGCAATCGCCACTCCCGGTTAAGAGTAGAAGCAATGAAATACAATTTTCGTACGATCGTTGTCTTGTCGCTGGCAAGTCTGATCTGCGGTACTGCGACCAGCGCAGCCCAGGACCCAACGCCATACCGCCTCACGTTACGCGATGCCATTCAGAAGGCGCTGCAGGCCAACCTCAACGTGCTCGTCGCCGGCACCCGGGTCGAGGAAGCCGAGGGCACCCGCATACGCCGCTTATCGGCCGCTCTGCTTCCGCGTGCGCGCGTGCAAAGCTACGCCAACGCGCAGAACCGCGATTTGCGCGCTTTCGGCATTTCGCTTCCCGGCGTCCCTGAAGTTGTTGGACCGTTTTCCAATTACGATGTTCATTTTTATGCGGAGCAGAACATCATCGATCTTCAGAGTTATCGCGGGTGGAAAGCCAGCGAGCGCGCCCTTGATGCCAACAAAATGGATTACCAGGATGCGCGCGACCTGATCATTCGTTCAGTTGCCGGCCTCTATCTCAATGCCCAGTCTGCCGCGGCGCGTGCCGATGCCGCCCAATCCCGGGTAACCGATTCTGATGCTTTGTATAAGCTGGCAAAAGACAGGCACGACGCCGGGACCGCGACAGGCGTGGACGTGCTGCGCTCGCAGGTACAGCTCGCGAATGACAAGCAGGCTCTGCTGGTGGCGCGGAACCAGTACAAGCAGTCGCTGCTCGCCCTCGCGCGCAACCTGGGAATGACTCTAAGCACGCGTTTGGAACTCGCCGAGCCGCTCCGGTACAAGCCCTTGGCCCAGCCTCAGGCCGAAGCCCTTGTGCCCTCCGCCCTCCTCGCGCGTCCTGACTATCTGTCGCTTGCCAGCCAGCGCCAGGGATTAGTCGAGCAGCAACGTGCCAGCCGCGCCCGCTATTACCCGAAACTCAGCATCAACGGGAACTACGGCGGAATTGGCCGCAGCATTGGAGGCATGCAGGGCACGGGCATCATTCAAGGCGAGATCGACCTCACGGTCTTCGATCGTGATCGCAGCGGCGAGGGACAGGAACTTGCCAGCCGCATTAAACGCATCGACGACCAAATCGCCGATTTGCGCCGCGGCATTGAAGAGGAGATCCGCGAGGCGCTGCTGAATCTTGAGTCCGCAGCCGAGCAGGTCGCTGTTGCCGAAGAAGGGCAGGCTCTGGCGCGGCGCGAACTCGAACTCGCGCAGGATCGTTTTCAGTCGGGTACGACCAATAACGTTGAAGTGGTCACTGCTCAAGACGAGCTTGCCCGCGCACAAGAGAACTACATTCTTGCCGTCTCCAGCCACGCTGACGCGAAGTTCGCGCTCGCGCGCGCCGTGGGCGATACGCAGAAGAACATTGGACAGTATTCGGGGAATCCGTGAGCGATTATCGACGGGGCCGGGCTCTATAGTCCCGCACGCGAGGTCTGAAGCAATGAAACGACGTATACCTGTTTTGGTCCTGCTAGCCGCGGTGATCGCCGCAGGCGTGTATCTTTACCCGCGTCTCACCAAGAAAGCGAAGCCCGAGAATCAGCTCACGCTCTCCGGCAATATCGAAGCGCACGAGAGCCTGGTGAGCTTCAAGGTTCAGGGGCGCATCATCGATCTGCCGGTCGAGGAAGGCCAGTCGGTCGAGCGAGGCACCCTGCTGGCGCGCCTGGAGGACGCCGATTACCGGCAGAAGGTCCGCATTGACGAGGCCAATGTTCATGTGCGCGAATCCAATCTCGCGCTTACGCTCGCCGGAACTCGCGAGCAGGAACTGAAGGCATCGCAGCAAACTATGTTCGACGCACAGGCCGACCTCCAGCAGAAGAAGCTCGACTATGACCGCGCCCAGCGCCTCTTCAGCAAAGACGCCGTCTCTGCCCAAGACCGCGACCTCGCGGATACCGCCCTGAAGCGTGCCGAGGCGACGTTCCAGGCAGCGCAACAACGTTACGGCCAAGCCGTCGAAGGCAGTCGGAAAGAAGACATCGCGATCGCTCGCGCCAATCTCAGGGAAGCCAACGCGAATTTGGGGCTGTCGCGGGTCAACTTAAATTACACAATCCTCCGCGCCCTCTCTGCCGGCGTGATCACAGTGCGCCAGGCAGAACTCGGAGAGGTGGTCGTCCCCGGCACTCCTGTGGTCACGCTCGCCGACCTCGATCACATCTGGCTACGCGCGTATCTCGCTGAGACCGATCTGGGCCGCATCCACTGGGGCCAGGACGCAACCGTCACCACCGACACTTATCCCGGCAAGCAGTACCATGGACGCGTTTCCTTCATCGCATCGACCGCCGAGTTCACACCCAAGAGCGTTCAAACCTACAAGGAGCGCGTCACCCTCGTCTATCGGATCAAGATCGATATCGACAATCCCAATCACGAACTGAAACCTGGCATGCCCGCCGACGCCCACCTCAATCTGGCTGCGGCCAGCCCACAGGGAACTACGCAGGAGAAGTAATGACTGACCAGCCCCAATCCGCGATCGTCGCCGAGAAACTTACCAAGAGTTTTCCGGGCGTGCGCGCCGTCGATGCCCTGAGTTTTGACGTGCGCGCCGGAGAGATCTTTGGCTTGGTCGGCCCCGACGGCGCAGGGAAGACGACCACCCTGCGCATGCTCGCGGGCATCCTGCCGCCCGATGAAGGCACGGCCACGGTCGCGGGCTTTGATGTCGTTCGCGATCCCGAGGGCGCCAAACACGATCTCAGCTACATGCCGCAGCGCTTCGGTCTTTATGAAGATCTCACCGTCGATGAAAACATTCGTTTCTACGCCGACTTGTTCGGAGTGCGAAAGGCTGAGCGCGAAGAACGTTCCGCACAACTGTTACAGGCAGCCGGCATGAGAGAGTTCCGCAAGCGTCTCGCCGGTAAACTTTCCGGCGGCATGAAGCAAAAACTCGGTCTGGTCTGCGCGCTCATTCATCACCCCAAGGTAATCCTGCTGGATGAGCCAACCACGGGCGTCGATCCCGTCTCGCGACGCGACTTCTGGCGCATCCTTTATGAACTGATCTCGGAGGGCGTGGCGATCCTCACCTCCACCGCTTACCTGGATGAAGCCGAGCGCTGTCATCGCGTCGCCCTGCTCCATCAGGGCAAGCTGCTCTTCTGCGACACGCCTGCGAATCTGAAAGCCAAGCTGGGCAAAGGCGTCTTGTCCGTGAGCTCGCCGGAGCCGCGCCGATTGCGCAGCCAACTCGAGCACGCGGACAGGATCTCCAGCCTCGTGCTGACCGGCGACGGAGTGCACGTAGTGGTTGACGATGCAGCCCGCCGCATTCCCGAGTTCGAGGCCCGCCTGAAGAGCGCGCACGTGCCATTCGACGTGATTCAACAAGTCGCGCCCACGATTGAGGACCTTTTTGTCGATGCGGTCAGCAGCGGAGCGTCCCCCCATGCCTGAGCACAATAATTCAGTCGTGGTCGAGAAGCTGGTCAAGCGGTTTGGCGATTTTGTGGCCGTCGATCAGCTCAATCTCGAGATCCGTAAAGGCGAGGTATTTGGTTTTCTCGGACCGAACGGAGCGGGCAAGTCCACCACCATCCGCATGCTCTGCGGTCTGCTGACGCCTACATCGGGCCGCGCGCTGGTGGCAGGACATGACGTGGGCCGCGAGCCCGAAGCCGTGCGCCAGAACATCGGCTACATGTCACAGAAGTTCTCTCTCTACAACGATCTTAAGGTGATCGAAAACATACGCCTGTTCGCCGGGCTCTATAGCGTGCCCTCCAACATGCTCAGTGAACGGATCGAGTGGGCGCTGAGGATGGCGAACCTCAAAGGCCAGGAGAATCTCATCACCGGCACGCTTCCGGGCGGGTGGAAGCAGCGCCTCGCCCTGGGCTGCGCGGTGTTGCACAAGCCGCCTGTCATCTTCCTGGATGAGCCCACTTCCGGTGTCGATCCCATCTCGCGCCGCCAGTTCTGGGATCTCATCCACCAGATGGCTGAAGAGGGCGTGACCATCTTCGTGACCACGCATTACATGGAGGAAGCTGAATACTGCAACCGTCTTGCGTTGATCTTTCGCGGAAAGATGGTCGCCCTCGGCGCGCCCTCAGAGTTGAAGCGAAACTCGATGAAAGGCGAACTGCTCCTGGCGGAGTGCGAACCGCTTGGCAAGGCAGTCGAAGTGCTGCAATCGGCCCCGGATGTGATCGATGCCGCGGTTTTTGGAAACGCTCTGCACCTGGTTGTGCGGGATGCTGCTGCCGCGGTTCCGCAGGTTGAGAAGTACCTGTCGGATCAAGGTATCAGTGTTGGCCGCATCGAGAAGATACGCCCCAGTTTGGAAGACGTATTCGTCTCTCTCACAACGGCGCGCGATGCGGGAGAGGAGCGGAAAGCATGAGCTACACCCGCTTGCTGGCCGTGGCCAAAAAGGAAGTTATCCAGATCCTCCGCGATTCACGCAGCCTCATCATTATCGTAATCATGCCGCCGATTCTGGTGCTGCTGTTCGGTTACGGCGTCAATCTCGATCTCAAGGGCTTGCCCGTTTATGTGTACGACCGCGACGGCAGCCAGCAGAGTCAGGATCTGCTGAAGCGCTTCCAGGCCAGCGACTATTTCCATATCGTGCGCGTTGTGAACGGCTATCCTGCGCTCACCCGTGCGCTCGACGACGGCCATGCCAAGATGGGGCTTGTGGTCCCGTGGGATTTCTCCGAGCGCTTACGCGCCGGCGGCCCTGTGCAGGTTCAAGCGCTCGTCGATGGCACCGATGACAACACTGCCAATGTCCTCATCGGCTATACCCAGGCAGTTGTTCAGGGCTATTCGTCGGACATCCAGCTCAACTGGCTTCGCGAGCATGGCCAAGCCGTCCAGCCGGCTCCCGTGAGTGTCGAAACTCGCACCTGGTACAACGAAGATCTCGAGAGCAGCGCCTTCATCGTTCCCGGCGTGCTTGCCCTGGTCATGTCCGTGATCGGAGCGTTCCTCGCCTCGCTCACCATCGCGCGCGAGTGGGAGCGCGGCACGATGGAACAGCTGATTTCAACTCCCGTGAGCGCGCTGGAGATCATGCTCGGCAAGCTGACGCCTTATTTCGTCCTCGGCATGGCCGACGTCGTCGTCTGCGCCCTGATCGCGATCTACTGGTTCCAGGTCCCTTTGCGGGGTTCTTTTCTAACTCTGCTTGTCAGCTCTGCCATGTTTTTGGTGGCGGTGCTTTCGCTCGGATTTTTTATCTCCGTGGTCGCAAAAAGCCAGCTCGCCGCGAGTCAGATCGCGCTGCTCGTCGCCTTCCTTCCGGCTTTCCTGCTGTCCGGATTTCTGTATGCGATCGAGCAGATGCCGATCCCCCTGCAGTGGATCACACGCATCCTGCCGGCGCGTTACTACGTCTCGGTGTTGAAGAAGATATTCCTCAAGGGAATGCCGGCGGCTTTGCTCTACGCCGACCTGATTCCCCTGGCGGTATTCACCGTCGTGCTGGCGCTGCTCGCCACTCGCGCCTTCCACAAGAGACTGGCGTAAAGGAGATGCTATGCTGGCGCGCCTGAAGCAGATGTTGATCAAAGAATTTATCCAGGTCTTCCGCGACAAGCGCACGCGCTTCCTGCTTTTCGGCCCGCCGATCATTCAGATGGTGATCTTCGGATACGCGGCCACCTTTGAGATTCATCATGTTCCAACTGTCGTACTCGATCTCGACCACAGCCAGGAGAGCCGCGAATTGTTCTCGCGCTTTTCTTCCAGCCCTTATTTCGACGTGCAACGCCAACTGACGGACTCCCGCCAGATGGGCGAGCTCATCGATCAGGGCAAGGCTACCGTTGGTCTGGAGATCCATGCCGGCTTTGCCCAGAATCTGCGCAAGGGCCAGATTGCACCGCTACAAGTGATCGTCGATGCGACCAATTCGAACACCGCTCTCATCGCCTCCGGCTATATCACGCAGATCGCACTTGGCTTCGCCCAGGACTACCAGAAAGACCGCATTTACCGCATCGCACCGCAAATGGTGGAAAGAATCCCATCTGTGCAGCTCGAGTCGCGGCCGTGGTACAACCCCGACCTCAGGAGCCGCTGGTTTTTCGTGCCTGGAATTATCGGCAGTCTTACCCTCGTGCTGGTGGTGACTCTGACGGCCTTTGCCGTGGTCCGCGAACGCGAGATCGGCACTCTCGAGCAGATCATGGTGACGCCCATCCGCCCCGCCGAGTTTATCCTCGGCAAGACGCTGCCCTTCTTTCTGATTGGTCTGTTTGATGCTTCACTGATCGCGACGGTAGGGACGCTGTGGTTCCAGGTTCCGTTTCGCGGTCACATCCTGGTGCTGGCGACGGGCGTGATCCTTTTTCTGCTGTGTATGCTGGGCGTCGGCCTGCTCATTTCAACCGTATCTTCCACACAACAACAAGCGATGGTGACCGCCTTCTTCTTTATCATGCCTGCCATAACTTTCTCTGGGTTCGGATTTCCCATCAGCACCATGCCGCCGTGGCTGCAGTATTTCACCTATCTCAGCCCGCTGCGCTATTTTCTGGACGTGCTCCGCGGCACGTATCTGAAAGGGGTGGGCATGGAGATTCTCTGGCCTCAGATGGCTGCCATGGCCGGCCTGGGACTAAGCCTGCTCACGATTGCTGTTCTCCGCTTCCACAAGGCGCTCGACTGAGCCTCCGGTACCTGCGTACTTCCGCTCGGAGAGGCCATCGCTTCCGCTTGGTCGTGGGCCTCGCGCTGCGGTCCTTGATCTCGAAGCGCAATTTGTTCGCTCACCGGCGCGCACGGGGTGAGAGCGCCAATTGCTGAACAAGATAACGAAAATCGGGAGGGAGCTCGCAGTCAATCGAGACGCTCTCTCCTGAGCGCGGATGAACGAACTGAAGATGCTCTGCATGAAGAGCAACGCGATCGATTAGCCGCTCCGACGATTCCGCCACGTGGTACTTTCGATCGCCGATGACCGGGTGGCCGATCGCCGAAAATTGCGCTCGGATCTGATTCTGCAATCCCGTGACCAGCGACACTCGGACGAGCGAAGCACTCGGAAAAAGGCGTTCGACGGAATACTGGAGTTCAGCGCGCGCCGCTTCCGGGTCTCTCTCCGAGCGCAACCGTTGAAACATTCCTTGCCGTCGAAAATAGTGAACGAGCGTCCCTTCCTTGGCGCCGAGACGGCCGCGAAGCACCGCGAGATACTGCCTCACGGGAGTATGGCCGAGAAACTGTATAACGAGTGCATCTCGATCCAGCTTGGTTTTCGCAAAGAGCAGCACCCCGGACGTGAACCGATCGATGCGATGGACGACAAAAGCTCGCTGTCTCTTCAGCTTGAGTCTTGCGGAAAGCAGCGACAAAGCGGACGGAGTATCGGAGCCTTTAATCGGCACCGCCGGAAGTCCGGCCGGCTTATCGAGGACCACCACAGCATCGTCTTCGTAAAGCACGGCTAGCTCCCGTGAGAACCGAGGCTGGCGCCGATCTTTGTGGGCTGAAACCCGATCCGGCTTTCCTGAACGGGGACCGCTCTTTCCAGATGGCTTCTTCTTCATTAGCAGAGTGGCAGATCGTGCCTTCCCAGACTGTCGCATAGACCGGCTGCGAGCCGACCTTATAGAGATCAGCCAATTATCAAGCCATTCCGTAAGCATCGCAATCCCTGGTCCCGAATCTCGTGGAACGTGACAATTTCTCTGCGTTAAGCCTGTGTGCTAATGTGAATTTAATGCAGGCGCACGGTTGATGGGCTGTGTAGTATTGCGGAGGCAAAGCCGATGGGCGTCAAGGTCTGGCTCATTCTTGCGGTGGAGGCTCTGATCTTTTCGGCCCTGCTGTTCGGAGCTGCGGGAACGATCCTCTGGCCCGCCGGGTGGGCGTACCTCATCATGTTCTTCGTCGGAGCCGTGTGGATCACCCTTCTGCTGGCACGCCATGATCCCGCTCTTCTCGCCGAGCGAATGAAATCGCCATTTCAAAAAGGCCAGCCGTTCTGGGACAAAATCTTGATTCTGCCCATGATTCTGGCTTGGTGCGGCTGGCTGGTTCTGATGGGTCTGGATGCGGTCCGGTTCCGCTGGTCCGTCATGCCGGTCTGGCTGCAATGCGCCGGCGGGGCGTTCATGGTGTTGCCGTTCTGGATGATCGCTCGCGTTTTTCGAGAGAACACGTTTCTGGCGGCGGTCGTGAGAATCCAAACGGAACGCGGGCACAGAGTGATTTCAACCGGACCATACGCCACGGTCCGCCATCCACTCTACGCCGCCATGCTGATCTATCTGCCGGCGAATGCGTTGCTGCTTGGCTCCTGGTACGGTCTGGTGGCTTCGTTTGTTCTTTCAGGCGGCATCGTTTTTCGGACGGCGATGGAGGATCGAGAACTGCGGCGCGGCCTTGAAGGTTACACAGAGTACGCTGCCCGGGTTCGATACCGACTGATACCGTTTGTCTGGTAAGTGGCGCGTTCTATTTGTGGCGCAACGCCCCGAGCGAATCCACCTTCGCCGCACGGCAGGATATTCAAACGCTCACAGCACTCGCGAATACAGGAAACGGCCGCAGCAAACTCTGCTCGTCGAACTGCCAATCCTCCGGACTACCGATAACTTCTATGCGATCCAGCCTTCGTACCTCATCCAGCAGTGATTCGGAAACCAGAAGCTCAGCTATCTTTAGCGTATTTTTTGCGCGTATAACCCTGGCTTCATGGAAGGGTATCGCCCCGATAAGTTGTGCCGCCGCCTGAAGCAGTTCCCTGTCGGTCGCGAAGAACATCGGGATCTTTCCCTGGACTGGAAAACCACCGACGATTGTATTGACATATGTCGTTTGCCAATCGATTTTTTTCACCAGCCGTTCGGTCGTCAGATCCGCGACTCCCACACCCATGGCATTGCCCTTTGTAGCCGCCGTGAGGTCAAGCACAGCAAGAATGTTGATGTCGGGCTTTTCCGGGTCCGGATAACCGTGTAGCATAATGCGCCCGTGAATGCTGCTGTCCATTCCCGGGCCGCTGATCTCTTTTCCCATCTCATCCAATACCAGAAGGTCCAGTCGCTCTACGGGCAATGAAGGCATGAGTTCCTTGGCCTTGCGCAAAAGCACCTTCTCTTCGCGCTCCATTTCCTCAGGACCGAGAGCTCGTATGTCGGCGGTCTGCTTATAGGCGTTCTCGACAATAGCCAGTCCAAAAAGAATTCTGCCCTTTGAAAGCACAACCCTGGCGGCATCGGGGATGAGCTCAACCATGCCACGGATGGCATGCGAATGGATAATCGAAGCCATTCGGTCCTTGCCAAGCCCTATGACTATAAGTTTCAACAACCCGCTTTCGATGTCGCTACGAAACTGGGTGTGTGGCTTAATACGGTTGATAAGGACTATGCCGTCCGCCTCATGAGCATTCTTGTCCATGAAGACCGGTATTGAGCCCGTCGTGCCCACTTCTACAACGTCCATTGAAGAAATGACGGGGGCGCCGACGCCATCGCTGGTAATTCCGTATTCGGCAAGAATCTGCGCTTGTCCTCCGGCAGTAGCACCCCCGTGACTTCCCATGGCTGGAACAATAAAGGGAGCGGCGCCTCTTGCTTTCAGCCATTCTACTGTGGTGCGGACGATCTGTTGAAGGTTCGTAATTCCGCGGCTGCCCACTGCCACAGCAATACGAGCTCCGGCAAAACCTGATTGCAAACCTAGTTTGTCCAGTTGACTTACAACTGATCGAGGAACATTGTCCACGGTCGGAGCAGCAAAATTCTGCCTTACCCTGACCATGCGAGGAGCTCTTACCGCTGGAAGTTTCATTCCGACTCCTTGAGGAGCCTTTAAGTATGGCAGTTCCATAGTTAATCCTTGGGGACGACAACTCGGATTTGAGGTCAGCGCTCCGAGAATCTCGAAAATCAGCGTGAACCCTCGCGCCTGCAATGCATGTTGAGCGCCTTGGCTCACGCCGATTAAGCCAGTAAAAACAGCTCTCGATGACGCTTCTTACTTGCCAGTGGCGGCTTCAACCTTCAAAGAAGGCTGCATTTTGCCGTTGACGATCATCCCAATTCCAAACGGGAATGAGAGCTCCTGATTGGTCTTGAAAAATTCCTGGCCAATCCAGAGTCCCTTTCCGAGGTTCGGGTCTTCCACGGGCAGCGAACGAAGCGCTGCGGCTACCTTCTTCGTGTCGTCGGCAGTGCCCGCCTTGGTGATTGCTTTGGTCACCATGCGCGCGGCCGCGACAAACTGGTAGAAAAAGTTATTCTCCGGTGCGCTTGTGTGGAATACCCGCGTGTATTTCTCGGCGATTGCACGAACATTGTTATCAATGTAGACCGCTTCGTACCAGTAGAAGTTCTTAACGATTTCCGGCCCTCCGGCAACTCGTAAGATCTCTTCGGTTCCTGGCCCGCCGAGACGGCCAATCGGACCATTGAATCCGGCTTGCCGCAACTGCTTGACCATGATGCCCGCATCTCCCGGGGGCGAGGAAGCGGTATCGACCGCGTCGGGTTTCGCGTTCATGATTCGGGTAACGATCGGAGCGAAGTTTGTCGTGCCGCGCTGATAGTACTCTTCGATGGCCTCGATCCCATTATTCCTGTACGCAACCGCATCGACACTTCCTATATCGGTTCCGCCCTGATCGTTCGGAGCGATGACGAGCACACGCTTGATTCCGAACTTCTGCTTGGCGACCCGAACGATCGGAGGAGCCCAGGCGCTCGGACCAGTCCCAAGATGAAAAACGAGCGGCCACTGGGGACCAATCACATCCTTGGCGTAGCTGTTGCACATCACCAGTTGCCCATTACGATGCGCGATCGGCTTCACGCCTGCAACTTCAGGCGCTCCGATTGGACCTATGATGAACTTGACTCCCTGGCTGGCCAGGTTGTTAGCCGCGGCGGCCGCGCCCTCCGCAGTGTACTTACCGTCGAGGGAGATGACTGAGACCTTGCACTTTTGGGAACCGACCTGCAGCCCGCCTTGCTCGTTCGCTTCGGCAGCGACTAATTCCGTGGCGCCCCGCATCGCGATCCCCCACTGGGCCGCCGGCCCCGACAGCGGTGCGATCATGCCCAGCTTTACCTCGCATTGCGCGAATGCCTGCGGAACAAAAAGAGACAACCCGATCACGACCGCGACGATCATCACCGCAGTGGCGTAGAAACCTTTCATATATTTTCCTTTCCTCCAAGGAATCCCCGAGCGCGAATCTTGAAGCTGAACTCCACGTTCGCGTATCTCATGGGAACCGTTCGATTGCGGAACGGCTGCAATGGCCTTTCCTAACAGACTGACGTAACAGTGATTTTTCCTGCAAGCTGACGACTGCGTTACTCGAAAATCTAAGGAGAACCGAGTCCAACAGAAACTTGAGCTCGTCCTGATTTGTCCCCCGTCCATCAAGGACCCTAAAGGCGTTGGCGAATCATAACATGGCACTAACGCGAGGACGTGATCAAACTCATAATGGCCTGTGACATTGGACAAACCGCATTCAAGGGCAATGAGGTCTGCCCTAAATTGAAGAGAGCTGAATCAGAGCTTTGCTAGCTTACTCCGCCTTGCCCTGGCAGGTGTTGCCGGTTTGAGGGTACACCTGCGATCAGTGCTGATGCGACTGGCAGCGAGCTTCATGCGGTGCAAATGCTTGCTCGAAACCCGGGATTTGTTCGCCCTTCTGCTGCCATTTGTGCCATGCTGGAGACCAAAAAATGTCCATGAGTCACATGATTTCG
This sequence comes from Candidatus Korobacteraceae bacterium, assembly GCA_050015355.1. Lineage (GTDB taxonomy): Bacteria > Acidobacteriota > Terriglobia > Terriglobales > Acidobacteriaceae > CAWBRT01. The sequence continues at coordinate 22,119 of JBEKBO010000001.1, forward strand.
TGATTAACATCACATCCTGATGTAACGCCCGTGGATACGATTTAGCACTTCTAATTTTGAGTTCTCGTGCTGATTGGGAGTTCGGGCCGGGCGGGCCAGGATACCCTCGGTTTTAACCAGCGTGGCATTGCCGAGGTGTGTGGGGGCGGAGTATCTTGAGTCCAAATATGAGGATCTAGCTTGGGCTCGTCCGAGAAGTTCTATCTGTCGGCAGCAATTCCACCAACGCAGCAGTTCCGTCAACGAAGTGGACGTTGTGAAGGTTCATTCATAGGGGGATTACAAAGTGACGGCCATCTATGAGTTATACGCAATCCGCTATGCAACCAACGGCAGGCGGCAGCGACATGAGAATTTTATGTATCCAGCGCCGGACCCCCACGATGGTCCGATGCCAATGGATTTCTTTGTTTGGGTCGCGGTAGGAGCAGGGCGGACAATTCTTATTGACAGTGGCGCCAGTGCAAGCACCTGTAGCACCCGAGGGCACGATTTCCTGAGATGCCCGACAGAAGGTCTGGCTCAACTCAGGATCGATCCCGCCGCCATTAATGACGTCATTACTACTCATCTGCACTGGGACCACGCGGGCAATTTCGAGAAGTTTCCGAACGCCCGTTTCCACCTGCAAACGCGAGAAGTCCAGCACGCCGTCGGCCCATGTATCTGCAGCCCGTTTCTGAGGCGGCCATTTGACGTCGAGCAAATTTGCGCATTCGTTCGAACGCTCTATGGGGGCAGAGTTGCCTTCCACGATGGCGAGGAGGAAATAGCTCCAGGGATTACGGTTCACCATGTAGGCGGACATACGCAGGGACTACAGTTCGTTCGTGTTATGACGCGTCGCGGCTGGGTGGTTGTCGCATCCGACGCCATGCACTATTACGCCAACGGCGAGACCGGCATACCGTTCCCCGTGGTTGTGAATGTGCCTGAGTACATGAATGGCCTGTCGCTGGTGCATCGCCTGGCAGACAGCGCAGACCACGTGATTGCAGGGCATGACCCTGCGGTTATGGCGATGTATCCGGCCGTATCGCCGCAATTGCAAGGTATTGCGCTGCGGCTGGACGTGATGCCGGAAATGAAGCAAGAAGCAGCGAGGAGACAAGGATGAAGATTCGCGCCGCAGTGATGTATGAGCAGGGCAAGCCGACTCCGTACGTGGTGAGCCGTCCGCTGGTGGTGGAAGATGTCGAACTTGACGGGCCCGGTCCGGGAGAAGTGCTGGTGCAGATTGCCGCCGCGGGTTTGTGCCATTCGGACCTTTCGGCAATCGCCGGCATGCGTCCGAGGGCCGTTCCAACCGTGGTCGGACACGAGGCGGCCGCCATCATTCGCGAAGTCGGGCCTGGCGTTACCAACTTCAAGGCTGGCGACCATGTGGTGATGGTGTTTGTGGCGAGCTGCGGGCACTGTGCCCACTGCTACGGCGGCCGCCCGAATCTGTGCGAATCGTCTTGGGAGGCGCGGACACGCGGCACTCTCCAGAGTGGAGCGCGCAGGCTTCGCGTCGGAGACACAGTGTTGAATCACTACACCGGTCTTTCGGTGTTTGCCGAATACGCCGTCGTCTCGCAGAATTCGCTGGTTCGTATCGATCACGACATACCTCTCGAAGATGCGGCCATTTTCGGTTGTGCGGTCGTCACGGGTGTCGGGGCAGTCGTGAACACCGCCAAAATGCCATTTGGCTCTACAGTCGCCGTTGTTGGGCTGGGCGGCGTTGGACTGAGTGCGCTGTTGGGCGCACATGCTGCGGGAGCATCTCGGATCATTGCCATCGATGTCAGCGAGGACAAGTTGTGTCTGGCGCGCCAACTTGGCGCTACCGACACGTTCAACGCGCGCGATTCGAAGTGTGTGGAGGCGGTTCGCGATGCCACCTCCGGCGGGGTCGCGTTTGCGTTTGAGATGTCGGGGGTGCACGCCGCCCTTTCTACCGCATATTCGATCCTGCGTCGCGGCGGTTTGGTGGTTGTGGCCAGCTTGCCTGAGCCAAAGCAGACTTTCAGCGTGCCAATCGCAGCGATGGTCAGCGATGAACGCGGCATCAAGGGCAGCTACATGGGGAGCTGCGTTCCACAGCGTGATCTTCCGGTCTTCCTGGAGTTGTACCGCCGCGGTCGTCTGCCCGTGAATCGTCTGCGTTCGGGTACGGTCACACTGGACACGATCAACGAAGGCTTTGACCGTCTTGCACGTGGAGAAACAGTGCGCGACGTCTTGGTCTTCCCGGGGGCCAAGGGCTGAAGCCGCAGCCGGCAAGCAACACGGAGGCATCATGGAAAGCTTCGTTTCGACTGGCTTAATCGGCGTGAGCCTCGGCGTTCAGTATGCATTGCTGGCGCTAGGGTTCACGTTGATTTTCGGCATTCTCGGAGTGGTGAACTTCTCGCATGGCGGTTTTTATGTGCTCGGCGGTTATGTCGCCTACGCGTCGGTGCACTATCTCGGGGCTCCGTATCCTCTGGCCGTGGTGCTGGCGGTATTGGCAAGCGGAATTCTGGGCTACCTCTTCGAGTTGTTCCTGCTGGAGCGCGTGGTTGAAGACCACTTGTCCACGCTGATGCTTACGCTCGGCCTCTTCCTGGTGATGTCCACCGGCATACTGGTCACCTTCGGGCCGGAATCGCCGCAGTTTACGTTTCCGGTCACGGGAACATGGCGCTACGGAAATTACTATCTCCCGAAAGAGAACCTGATCGTGCTGTCCGTCTGCGTGGTCACCATCGGCGCAGTGTATCTGCTGATGTACAAGACAGATTTCGGCCGAGCCCTGCGCGCGCTCGCCGATGACCGGCGGGTCGCGGCGGCTCAGGGGATACGGCCGCGATTGCTGTTTCCCCTCGCCTTCGCGCTGGCGACGGCCTTGGCGGGACTCACCGGAGCGCTGGTTACGCCTATCCTGTGCCTTGCCCCGCATTTGGCTGACCCAGTGCTTGCAACGTCGTTCCTGATCGTGATTCTGGGTGGGCTCGGCAGTGTCGGCGGAGCGACATTGGCCGCATTCATTGTTGGGATGGTCGAGGCCTATTCGAGCGTGTACCTCGGCGGGTCGAAAGGCGCTCTGGCGTTGTTCGTGTTTGTGCTGATCATGCTCGTCATTCGTCCCTCGGGACTTTTTGGCCAGGAAGTCCACGGAGCTTAAACTAATGACAGACAGGTTCAGGTCCTTCGTCCGCTTCTGCGGTGCCGCGGAGCTCACCAGCATCGGGATTCTCGTGCTTGCCTTCGGAATTCCCCTGCTGTCGAGCAGCCCCTTTCTTGTTTCTCTTGTCACGCAAATCCTCATCGCAATCCCCGCCGCCTTCAGCGTGTACGTGATGCTGCGGATGGATCTGATGACATTCGCGGTGCCGGCCTTCATGGCGATGGGCGCCTATAGCGCCGCCATCGTTGGCCTGCGCGCCAGCATTACCGATACGATTGTGCTGACCGCGCTGAGCTTTGCCGTACCAGCGCTGGTGGCGCTGCCCCTGGGCGCTCTCGTGCTGCGTTTGCGCGGCGTGTACTTCGTCCTTGTTACCTTCTTGCTGTCACAGATCACGCAACTGTTGTTGTTCGAGACTCCGAAGCTAACCGGTGGGTCGAATGGTTTGGCCGGGATGCCGGCAACCACGCTTTTCGGGGTTGCCCTGGAAGACAACCGCGCGGTCTTGTTCCTCGCGATAGCCCTTGCACTGCTGGCCGCGGCGATCACCATGGTTCTCACCCGGTACTACCGTCAACATTTCGCAGCCATCAAGGAGAATCAGATTCTGGCCGAGAGTCTTGGACTTGTGGTCTGGCATTACAAGATGCTGGGTTTCGCGGTCGCGGCCGGATTGGCGGGAATCGCGGGATTTTCGCTGGTAAACATGCTGCTCACCGCGCATCCTTCCTCGTTCAGTGCGATGTCTTCGGTCGATTACATCGCCTACACGATCGTTGGCGGTGCAGGTTCAATGTTTGGACCAATCGTCGGGAGCGCTCTTCTCGTAACGGCGAACAACATGTTCAGCAACCGGGGGGAGTACTCGCCAGGATTTTTCGGGCTGTTGATCATCATTGTCGTCCTGGCCATGAAAGATGGCATTGTTGGAACCGCGATAAAGCTTGCACAACGCTATCGCGGGCGGAGTCGCAGGATCGTTCTTACCCCTACGCAGATCCCATTGCAGCCGGTAGCGGCGGCGGAACAGACGCCAGTGGCGGACCAGACGGTGGAGAGGTGAACATGGCCACAGCAAGTACCAGTGTTACTGCCGGGAAAGCGCAACACGAGGGCGAACTCCATGTCGATGCCATCGGCAAGCAGTTTGGCGGCCTCAAGGTGTTCGACCAGGTCAGTTTTAAATTATTGCCAGGCGACATTCTGGGTGTGGTTGGCCCAAACGGAGCGGGGAAAACCACCCTGATCAACATCATCTCCGGACTCCTTTTCCCGACGCATGGACGTATCACTCTCGGTGGCCATGACATCACTCGCACGGTCTTTCACGGGCGCAGTCGCATGGGGGTAATTCGAAGCTTTCAGCAGACCAGCACGTTTCGCCCCGCGACAGTTCGTGAAAACATCGCCCGCGCGATCCGATTCAGCCATGGATCGGAGATGCCGCCGCGCGGCATGGACGCGCTGATGAAACGGTTTGAACTCTCCGACCGGCTCGATGAGCAAAGCGACAAGTTGCCGTACGGGCTGCAAAAGATGCTCGGGCTGGTGCTCGCCTATGTCACAAGCCCCAAGGTGCTGCTGCTCGATGAGCCCGCGGCGGGACTCGAGATTCGGGAGCGAGGGCGCGTGGACGATTTCGTGCACCACGTAAGGGAGGAGTTGGGCTGCGGCATGCTGATCGTCGAGCACGACATGGATCTTATACGCCGGCTTTGCCCGCAAATCATGGTGCTCGACTCCGGCCGCATTCTCGCCGAAGGGCCCCCAGCGGACGTGCTGGCACGCCCGGAGGTGATTGCCGCCTACATGGGTGCAGCCGAGGAGGTGGCCGAACAATGCTGACGATCGAGAACCTGGAGGTCCACTACGGCGGGATCACGGCACTTCGTCGCGTCTCCATCGAGGTCAAGCAAGGCGAAACGGTACTGCTGGTCGGGGCGAATGGAGCTGGAAAATCCAGCCTCATCAACGCGGTGATTGGCTTGGTTCGTACCGCCGGAGGCCGGATTCTGTTCAAGGGCAAAGATCTCGGGCCGCTTTCGTGCGACCGTCGCGCCCGCTCAGGCATCGGCTACGCGCCTGAAGGACGCCACGTTTTTCCTTCGATGTCAGTGAAAGACAATGTGCTATCCGGAGCCTTCGGACTGGGACGCGTGCGACAGCGGCAGGCCTACGATTGGCTGTGCCAAATGTTTCCCTTGCTCGCGCAACGAACGGACCAACTGGCCGGCCAGTTGAGCGGTGGACAACAGCAGATGGTTGCGATCGCGCGCGCGATGAGTTCGTCGCCCGCCCTCCTGCTGCTCGATGAACCGTTCCTGGGGCTTGCGCCTGTCTGGATCGGGCAACTTTCCGACGCCATTCGGCAAATGCAGCGGCACGGCACGACGATTCTCATGACCGAGCAGATGGCTGTTCCGGCACTCAAGATCGCCACTCGGGGCTACGTAATGCGTGGTGGTGAAGTGAGGCGAAGCGGGACCGTCGCCGAGATTCGTGACGTTGCCCTCGAGGAAGAGTACCTTTAGCTCTGGACATTCCGTTTACGCGTATCGGAAAGCGCCAATCAAGTGAATCCGGGGCGTGTACGGTGAGCGATGGAGATTGAACCGCGCAAGGCAAATGCGATTGGGAGGAATTGTTATGGGTGGCTATATGGGAAAGCTGGCGTGGATCGATCTATCCGCCGGCACTGTAAAGGTTGAAGAAATCGCGGAGGACGTCCGGAGAAAACACATTGGAGGCACAGGGTTTGCCTCGTACATCCTGCGGCAATTTCCATTCAGTAAGATCGATCCGCTCGGTCCTGAGAATGTACTGGTGTTCTCCTCGGGTCCGCTGACAGGCGCGAATGTTCCGACCTCTGGACGCTATGCGGTGGCGGCGAAGTCTCCGCTGACTGGAGTCTGGGGCGAGGCCGATAGCGGCGGAAGATTTGGGATTTCGCTTAAAGCCTCGGGGTACGACGCGATTGCCATCATCGGCAGGGCTAGTTCTCCATCCGTGCTCTCCATCATCGACGGGAATATCTCGGTCGTTTCGGCTGAATCGGTGTGGGGCAAAGATACCTTCGACACTCACGATATTCTGGCGCGGAAGTATGGAAGCAAGGCGGCGATCGTCTGCATCGGTCCGCCGGGCGAACGTATGGTCCCTTTGGCATGCATCATGACCGAAGGTTCGCACGCAAGGGCAGCGGGACGATGCGGTTTGGGCGCAGTGATGGGCTCCAAGCAGCTAAAGGCCATCGTGGCCGACGGGACGTTACGCACGCCCATCGCACGCCCCAAGGAACTGCAGCAGAGTATCCGCGAGTTTGTTCCGGTGATGATGGAAAAAATGAAACGCCAGCGCGCGTTTGGAACCCCCGGCGGCACGGTCGGCAATGCTGTTTTAGGAGATTTGAGCGCTTACAACTGGACTGATGGGAACTGCGGAAAAGCCGCCGAGTGCCTCAGTGGCGAAATCATGATGACAGAGTATGGCGCTGGAAAATACCACTGTCCACCATGCGTGATCGGATGCGGGAAGGAAGTCCGGGTCTCGAAGGGACCCTATGCCGGAACAACTACGCCGCTGGAGTACGAGACGATTGGCGGCTTTGGCCCGCAATGCGGAATATTTGATTGGAACACCATCATAGAAGCAAACAACCTCTGCAACCGCCTTGGGCTGGATACCATTTCGGTCAGCGGCGGAGTCGCCTTCGTTTTCGAGGCAGTGAGCAAAGGCTTGATTGGAAACCCGCCGGCTGGGCCAAAGCTCGAATGGGGAAATGGAGAGGCGGTTCTATCCTTGGTGCAGCAAATCGCTTCGGGTGAAGGCCTGGGATCTCTAATGCAAGGCGGAATCCGGAAGGCGGCGCAACAGCTTGGTCCGGAGGCAGACAAATTTGCCATGCACGTGAAGGGATTAGAACCGCCTTACCACGATCCCAGGGCTCTGGCTAGTTTGGCTGTAGCATATGCCACGTCACCGCGCGGCGCGTGTCACAGAGGTTGCACCCACACCGGGGAGCGCGTTGCGATGCCTGGCCTCGGATACCCGAAACCGTTGGACAGGCTGGCGCACGAAGGCAAGGGGAAATTAACAGCCATATTTCAAAATTTCGCCGAGCTGTTCAACAGCTTGAAAGTTTGTGCCATTGCCATGTCGGCATTAGATCTTCCGATCTTGCTCGAATGGACAAACCATGTAACAGGCTGGGACATGAGCGCCGAGGAGTTTCTCAGGGTTGGCGAAAGAAGTCTCAACATAAAGAGACTCTTGAATCTCTCTTGCGGGCTGACGAGGGCGGATGACACTCTGCCTTACAGGTTTACGCATGAGCCGTTTCCGGCGGGAGCCTCTGCCGGGCATCTTCCCGATTTGCCCAACATGCTGGATGAGTATTACGAATTCCGCGGCTGGGGCAAGGATGGAGTACCAACCCAGAGTAAGCTGGCGGAACTGGAACTCGTGTGAAACCTCCGATTCTGCGAGGAGGCAGAATGAGCGAAAAATATCCAACAGTATTTTCTTCATTAAGGATTAAGAGCCTGACCCTGAAGAATCGCATCGTTTTGCCTCCCATGGCCACTTGGTACGCGACGAGTTTCGGCGAAGTAACACCGCGATTGATCGGCTATCACCGGGAGCGTGCTGCCGGCGGCGTGGCGCTCAACATTGTGGAATTTACGGTGGTCGAGTCTGAGGGGAAACTGGATCCCCACATGCTGGGCATCTACGACGATACGCATATCCCAGGGCTCAAAGCGTTGGTGCAAGCCGTTCACGACGCGGGCGGGAAGATCGCGGTTCAGCTCAGCCACGCAGGCCGAAGGGCCCGGAGTGCCAGCAATGGCGGCCGACGGCCGTGGGCTCCTTCTGCGATTGCAGAGTTGGGGGGAGAGATTCCCAATGAAATGATTCCGGCGCAAATTGAGTACGTTCAAGAATGTTTTCAGAAAGCGGCCCTGCGAGCGAAGCAGGCGGGGTTTGATGCGGTAGAGATACATTGTGCGCATGGGTATCTTATTCACCAGTTTCTGTCCCCCCTGAGCAATCGACGTTCCGATCAATATGGAGGCACTCTCGAGAATAGATCCCGGTTTTCGCTGCAAACCCTGGCACGCGTGCGGCAAGCCGTAGGAGATGAGTTTCCGATATTTTGCCGCGTCAGCGGAGATGAGTTTATAGACGGGGGATCTCGCTTGGCGGAGGCCAAGATATTCGCAAGATCCCTCGAAATGGCGGGCGTGGATTGCATAGATGTCTCGGCTGGGGTGTTCGAAACTGCCGAAAGAACAGTCCCTCCGATGGCGATGGACCGTGGCTGCAATATCGGTTTAGCCAGGGAGATTAAAGCGCACGTGAATGTGCCCGTGATCGGAGTCGGGCGAATCAAGACCCTCGACGAAGCCGAGGCGCTTTTGCAGGACAGCGCCGCTGATCTGGTGGCGATGGGGCGTTCACTGATTGCGGATCCTGAGCTTCTCAAGAAAGCGCGGGTCGGGGGCAACATCCGTCCATGCATCGCTTGTAATCAAGGGTGTATTGAGCGTCTTTATCATGGTCTCGCGATCGCTTGTCTGGTAAACGCAAGGGCTGGGCGGGAGTACCAAATTCTTGCTTTGGAAAAAACTGCTAAGCCTAAGAGAATTGCGGTCATCGGAGGTGGTCCTGGGGGGTTGGAATTCGCCAGAGTGGCTTCGCTGAGGGGCCACAAGGTCACCCTGTTTGAGAAGGAAGCAGAGCTGGGAGGAAGATTCCGGGTCGCTTCCAATCCACCCAAGAAAAGCGATATCAAGGAATTCGTACAGTACTTGATTCGTTCGGTTGTGGAGTCAGGCGTCGAGATCAAGACAGGCAGTTCCATCCGGGCAGAAGACTTGGCTGGGATGAGCGACTTTGATGAGGTTGTGATTGCCGTTGGCGGAGAACCTATGTCTCTGCCCGTGTCGGAGGCGCAGTCGCACGTTGCGCTGGCCGAAGACGTGCTGCAGAACAAAGTAAACGTGGGCTCAAGAGTGCTAGTGGTTGGCGGCGGGATGGTAGGGTGCGAGACCGCGGAATGGCTCGCGACGGCCGGCAAACAGGCGATGATTGTGGAGCAATTGCCTCAGGTCGCGGTTGATGTGGAAGCGCGCACTCGCAAGCTGCTGTTGAGTCGTTTGGGGGCCCACAAGGTCGACATCATGTGTAACACCAGGGTCGAGTCACTTGAGAAAGATAAGGTGGTCTGCTCTCAGGCTGGAGTCAGGTTCGAAATTGAAGGCGTCGATACCATCGTACTTGCCTTGGGATACAGGGCAAACAGTTTTATCGCGCACATTGAATCAAAGAAACTGCACAGGATAGGCGATTGCGTACAGCCGAGAACGGCGATGGCGGCTGTGCATGAGGGCTTCCTTTTGGGTGCCGAAATTTAATGCTGCGAGGAGTGCCTCGCAACGAAAGCTCCGGGTGGAGTAGGCATGCTTCCAACCCGCCGAAGCTCCTTATTACCAAAGATCAATTTGAGCTAAACAGCACGGGCTCGGGGCTGAATAACTCTGTGGAAGAGTCGGAAGCAACCTGCGGGACAAAGAGGGCCTTAACCATGGAGGAAGTATTTCTTACAGGCAGGAGGATGGACCGAGTTCCTTACGCAGGAATCCGCAAAGCGTTCGAGAAAGCGAACGAACTGGCGGCCCGCGGTGTCAGGGTAATCCATTTCGAGATCGGCAGGCCTGACTTCGACACGCCGTTGAATGTCAAAGAGGCGGCGAAAAGCGCATTGGATCAAGGAATCGTTCACTATGCGCCAAACGCTGGAGTGCCCGCCCTCCGCGAGGCGCTCGCCGACAGCGTGAAGGAACACAAGGGGGTTGACTACAAGGCCGACAAGGAAATCATTGTAACGGCAGGCGGACAGGAAGCATTGTACCTGACCTTTATGAGCATTCTCGATCCAAGCGATGAAGTGCTCATTCCCAATCCCGCGTTCGGGACTTTTCCCTCGGCAGTGCATTTAGCGGGTGGTATTCCAGTCGCCATTGACCTTGTTCCCTCCGACAATTTCATGTTCGACCTTGAAGCCGCGGCCAAAGTAATCACGCCACGGACGAAGGCGATGATCGTCAACTCCCCACATAACCCCACTGGGAGTGTACTTACGCGCGAGCAACTGGAGCAGATCGCGGTCTTTGCCACACAGCATAACCTGATCCTGGTCTCGGATGAAGCGTACGACCGAATGGTCTATGACGGGCACGTGCACCACTCGCCGGCAAGCTTACCGGGGATGAGGGAAAGAACAATAATCTGCGGTTCGTTGTCGAAAACGTATGCCATGACTGGGTGGCGCATCGGATACATCGCCGCGCCTGAATCGGTGGTTGACGCAGCCACCAGAGTGCAGCAGAACGTGATGCTGTCGCTCTGCGCGTTCGCCCAGATGGGAGCAATTGCGGGTTTAACTCAGAGTCAGAGCTTCACCGAAGAGATGATGCAGGAGTTCACACGACGCCGAAAACTAATGCTGGAGATGCTGAAACAAGTAGCTGGGCTTGAGTTGGAGAGTGTTCCTAAGGGAACGTTCTACCTCTTCCCGAAGATAACATTGCCTGGAATTTCTTCGGCACAGCTCGCAGACCACTTACTCGAGAGCGCGGGAATTGCTGTTATCGATGGCGCCGTGTTTGGCTCCAATGGCAACGGTCACCTGCGTATCTCGTACGCATCTTCGTACGATAACTGCAAAGAGGGTATGGAACGATTAGCCGTAGCAATGAGCAAACTCGCTGCCGGCACGAAGGCCGTCGCACGTTAAGAGCACGATCGGACCAGATTTACTGCGTACACAAGTTTTGAAAACTACTCAAGACTCCGATCGTTTCCGAGAGCCGCTGTTCTCTGCCCCGGACGGAGCCTCCACGGCAACTAGATCGATGGCTATTCATCTTGCTATTCGCACCAACACTTTTCCCATTGGTGCTTGTGCCAATCGGACGAACGCCTCTCTCAAATCTTCAAAAGCGAAAACTGAGTCCACGACCGGGCGCTTCTGCAATCTGTCCAACCGGGCGATGATTTGCTTCCAAGCACCTTGTGCTTCCTCCGCCGTATAGTCGCCAACCGCAACCCCGCCAATCCGGTTTCTCCGCGCGAATAGTGTGGCCGTGTTGAATTCCGGGACTACACCGCCGCTCCGGCCAACAACACTCATTCGACCGCCACGGCCAAGCACCGCAACCACCTCTTTGAACAACGGCCCACCAACGTTATCCACCGCAAGATCAACTTTCTTCGGAGCGATTGCCGCCAACACCGCCTCGTGCAGATTCTCGTCCGCCGGATTGAACACGAAATCGGCCCCAAGTTCCTTCAGGCGTGCGCCCTTCTCCGGGCTGCGAGACAAAGCCACAACCGTAAGCCCGAATGACTTTGCAAGCAAGACTGACGCAATCCCAACTCCGCCGGAAGCACCCGTCACCAATACCACGGATCCCGTTGAAGGAGGTCCGGGCGGGTCGTTCCACTGCGTCAGAGCCTGCCAAGCTGTAAGAAAAACCAAAGGAGCGCCGCTGAGTTCTTCCAACGACCAGCCAGTTGGTACACGAATGAGCCTGGTCGCTGGAACCACCACCATCTCCGCGAACGTACCCCAGACTTCCACGCCTACACTGCAGCGCAGAATGCCAAGTGTCTCACCCACACGGATGTTTTCCACGCCGGCACCAACGGCCAGCACCTCACCAACACCATCGCGGCCAAGGATGTGCGGAAGCGGCGGCTTCGCACCGTACATGGCCTTCGCCAGCAAATCGTCCGCCGGGTTTAGCGCCGCAAACTTCAGCCTCAACAGCGCCTGACCCGGACCGGGTTCAGGATCCGCCACTTCGCCTAAACGAAGTTTGCCGACGCCTTCATATGACTCCATCAACCATGCGCGCATAGCTATTGCCTCAGACCAATAATATTAGTTTACCAAGAAGAGGCCGAGCATCAGTCCGATCAACCTCTTGGCTATGTATCCAACGCGTCGAGGAGCGTCCGGCCGACCTTGCGTTCGAGGCGCAAGAGCCGATGCTCGAACCGCGCTTTGGTCCTGCGATAGGCGGCCGCCGCGATCGTCCCCGCTTGGTTCGCGCGACGGAGTTGGGCGAGCGCCTCACGCGCGACCGCCAGCGCCTGTTGCGGCTCGCGGGCTTCATGCTCATAGTAGATTGCCAGTTGCTCGTAAGCTTCGTAGCCCTCGCGAGAGTTTCCCCGTGTGCTTTCCCAAAGCTCGCGCGAGCGGGCGAGGTCTCCGTCGCGCTTTGCCAGTCGTGCGAGCGCTGTGCGAGCAGCACGATCGGTTTCCAGCGGCAGCGCGGAGCCAATCGATCGTTCGTACAGTTTGCGTGCACGCTTTCGCTCGCCACGCCGCTCGCAAATGCGAGACACACCGTACACCTCGAGCCCATCCTGGCCAGATGCCTCTTCATCACCGAGGAGTGTCAGGATGCGGCTCGAAAGTCCGGCAAGGCCGCGCAGGTCCATCTGGTTATGGTGGAAGACAGGGACCAGCGCATCTGCGCGCCCACCGCGTACAAAATCGAGATAGATTCTTGGGATCAGCTCCGAGGCTAAATCTGCGCCCCGGTCCCAGCCGAGCACGTGACGTTCGAGTTGTGACAATTTTACCGAGCCAAGCCGCAGGCGCCAGAGGCTCCGTGCCGGATGGAGGAAATCGAGGTGGGCTCGCGGTGCGGGCGGAGGAATGGTTCGCGTCATCCGATAACGTGTTTCGAGCAATGGCCAGTCGAACGATTTGCCGTTGAACGTGATCAACACCGGGCGTTCTGCCAACCGCTCTGCAAGTGCCGCGAGCAGTGAAGGCTCTTCACTGTACTCACGCATGAACAACTGCTCGACCTCAAGGCCCCCGCCTTCCCACCATCCCAGGCCGACCAGAAACGGATAGGTTCCCGTCCCGCCGGCGAGTCCCGTTGTCTCCGTGTCGAGAAAAAGCCACCGCTGCGCGTCAGCGACATCTTCCGGAGCATCCGGTGCGAGCAACCGCAGTGCCGCAGCATCTGGAACACATGGGGCATGGCCACCATGCCAGCAGTGCAGAGACAGATGTTCGCCATGGAGATTCCGCTTCACCGCCGCCCCCAGAATCAGCGCGAGTCTCTCTGATCCACTGCCAACGCCGGGAGCGCAGCCGAAGGATTCTTTTTCGGCAGGGTTGCGCACCGGCCCGACCTTGTGTCCCGATATGGGTGTGGTCGAAGAGGGCTGCAGTGCCTTCAACCGGGCAAAGCGATCTGCTGTCGGGAGACCCACGTTAGTTTGAAAACCTACCTTCCTTATTAGTACTGGGAGCGCCAAGGCCGCTCAGGAACATAGCTGCCCAAGGATCGCCAAGGCTACTTCCTTGGAGCGCTCGCTGTTGTCACCAGCGGGGCCGACACACGACGGGCATCCCTTGTCGCATGGACAGGCAGCGATGAGTTCACGCGTGCGCGCCACAAGCACTTGGCAGACGCAGTAGAGCGGCTCACTGAAACCAATCCCTCCGGGATAGGCGTCATACAGATACAAGTTCGGCTGGAAAAGTTCCTTCTCGACACCAGTCGCAGTCGCGAAGTCCTGCCACTCAATGTCGGCACCCGCACTCGGCGGCCGCTCGCCGACCGCGGTACCGAGGTCGCGCCGGTCGCACATCAGCAGCAGTGTCGCCATGGAGGCAAGCGCGTAGAGTAGCCCGAAAATGCCGCTCTGCCGCTCGGAAAGCGTGAACGGCAGTGCCGCCAGTAGTTCGTGTTCGAGCGTCACCCAGAACGCAGTCGTGTGCATCTCGTTCTCCGGTAATTCGAGCTGTCCGGAGCCCACGTTCTCATTGGTGAAGAATTTGATTTTCTTGAAACCGACGACCTGCGATCGGACAAGCACGTCGCCATGCGCGCGGGCGGCCGGTCCGGGAATTCTCTGCTCTTCCGCGATTTCAAGTACCCGCACCTGCGTGTAACGGATTGCATCCGTGAAATAGTCCACGTTCACGCGCTTCACGTATGCTTTGCGCTGGCCGAAATCAAGCCGCTCGACATGGTACTGCTGTCCCTGATGAATGTAGATCGCCTTCGGATGAACCGTGGTGAGCGCGGACGAAAAATCCACCTCTCCGATTACTTCCGGCTCTCCATTCTCTTCGCCCGTGATATCGATGATGACGAAATTGTCAGACGTCACCGAGCGCAGGTTGATCGTGTCCGCCGGATAGCCCTCCTGGACCCAGTGCCAGTTGCCTCCGCTACGCTGCAGGAACCCCACTTCACCAAGCTGCATGCAGAGCTCCGGCAATTCCACATTGCCGAATCGCTCATCGGGCGAGAGCGGCAGCTCAAACGCCGCGCACTTCAAATGGTTCACGAGAATCTCGAGGTTGTCCGGCTGAATGTGCGCCTGCTCGGGCGAACTTCCGAAAAAGTAATCCGGATGCTGCACGATGAATTGATCAAGCGGCGCGGAAGACGCAACGAATACCGCGCAGGAGGTCCCGCTGCGGCGCCCCGCACGTCCGGCCCGCTGCCAGGTGGAAGCAATCGAGCCCGCGTAACCCGCCATCACACAAGCGTCGAGTGATCCAATATCGATCCCCAGCTCGAGAGCATTCGTGGTCACTACCCCACGAACCCGGCCCTCGCGCAACCCGCGTTCAATCTCGCGCCGTTCCCCTGGCAAGTAACCGCCGCGGTATCCCCGGACCGGTTCCGCCTGGCCAGGCTTCGGCGGATTCGCCTGCTGCAAATAGGTGAGCAGGACCTCCGTATGCAATCGGCTATTGGCGAAAACAATTGTCTGCAGCTTGCGCGCAAGCAATTCTTTGGCTACCCGTGTGGCTTCATTGATATAGCTGCGCCGAATGCCGAGGTTTCGGTTGACCATCGGCGGATTGTAGAAAACAAAAAGCTTTTCCCCGGCCGGCGCCCCATTCTCCTCGACAACGTCGACTTCGTCCTCGATGAGTTGCGCAGCCAACTCGCCGGGATTTGCAATCGTCGCTGAACAGCAGATGAACTGCGGATTCGAACCGTAGAACCGCGCGACGCGTCTTAATCGCCGCAGCACATTCGCCAGATGGCTCCCGAACACGCCGCGATAGGTGTGCAATTCATCGAGCACGATATAGCGCAGGTTCTCGAACAGCCGCATCCACTTTGTGTGGTGCGGAAGGATTCCCGTATGCAACATGTCCGGGTTCGTCAAGACAACGTGTCCGCGCTCGCGGATCGCCTTGCGCGCGTCGCTCGGGGTGTCGCCATCGTAGGTGAACACTCCAAAGCGGTCATCGAGTCGCTTGGCGAGGTCGTGCAATTCGGCGAGTTGGTCTTGGGCTAGTGCCTTGGTCGGAAATAGGTAAAGAGCACGGGTATCGCAATTCTCCAGCAATGCATTCAACACCGGAAGGTTGTAGCAGAGTGTTTTGCCCGAGGCCGTCGGCGTAATCACGACAACGTTCCTGCCGCTGTGTACCAGTTCGGCTGTGGCGGCCTGGTGCGAATACAGTTCTTTGATCCCTTTTGCACGGTACGCTTCGGACAGTTCACCTCTCACCCAGTCCGGCACGGGGCGAAATTTCGCCTCGCGGGCTGGGATCTGCCGCACGGAAGTCAGCACTTCGTCGGTGCTGTAGCGGGCAGCCAGCGTCCCTAGAATCTGCTGAACGGTATCAAGAGTTGAACTTGATCTTGGGGCCAAGGCCTGCTGGGATGGGGGCATGCAACCCTCCGCGAACGTGTTCGCCTTTTGTTCGCTCCAAGCCTAGCATCTCGTCCCGCCGGGCGCAACATCTGAATCGAATTCCTGCGAAACACCGGAGGCATTTCCTGTGGGTGGACGCCCGATTCGCATGCAACTCACAACGGCGGCACCAGCCGCAAAACAGGCGCCGACCACCAGTGCCACGGTGTTGCCGGGGCCGGAAAACATGTTAAAGATCAATGCGACAAGCGCCGCTCCAAGGGTCTGACCCGTCACGCGGGCAGTTCCCAGCATGCCGCTAGCCCCGCCGCTCCTCTCCTTCGGCGCAGAGGAAAGAATCTCGCGATTGTTGGGTGCCTGAAAGAATCCGAAGCCCAGACCGCACAGCGCCATTCTCCAGATAATAGAGGTGGAGGCTGGATGAGCCGATAGCAGTGCCAGCGATACCAGCCCAACTGTAAACGTGGCCAATCCCACGCCTCCCAAAATGCCCGCGGAATACCGGTCAGCCAAGTACCCCGCAATCGGGGCGGCAATGAGGGTCGCCAATGGCCACGGGGAGATGAGCAGCCCACTTTCGACCTGAGTGCGCCCCAGGACATTTTGCAAATAGAAAGGCAAGGAGACGTAAGCCAACATCTGGGCCGTAAAAGTGCAAACGGAAGTCGCTACGGATAACGCAAAATTTGGCCGCTGCAGCAGATCGACGGCAAACAACGGGGCGGGTTGGGACAACTGGCGGCGTACGAATGCGATACCGATGAAGATAGCCGCGGTGATCTCGACTGCCGCCGCCCATGCCACTTGACCGTGCCCCAAGCCATCAACGCCGCTGATGAGAAGGCCAAAGGTCAACGCGCTGAGCAGCGCGCTCTTCAGGTCAAAACGGTGTCCCGATCCGCCAGTCCGGGGCAGCGTGCGCAGTGAGATACCCAGACCAAGTATCCCCACTGGAACATTCACGGCGAACAACCAGGGCCACGGCGCGAAGGATAGAATCGCGGCCGCAAGAGTCGGTCCGATTGCGGCTGAAACCGCGACGATCATGGCGTTGATGCCCAATCCCCGCCCCAGGGTTCTGGCGGGGTAAATGGTGCGAATCAGCGCCGTGTTAACGCTCACGATGCCCGCGGCGCCTAAACCTTGGATGAAACGGGCGCACGCTAACGAGAGAAGCGAATGGGATAACGCACAGCAGAGCGAAGCAACCGTAAAAACCGCGAACCCCGCCTGATAAATCTTGCGGTAACCGACAATGTCGCCCAGTGAAGAAAGCGGCAACAACGATATGACGAGTGCAAGCTGGTAGGCATTCACCACCCAGATGGAGGCGGCCGGACTAGCACCCACGTCGCGAGCAATAGTTGGCAGCGCCACATTGGCGACTACCCCGTCTATTACCGTCATCCCCACCGCGAGGGCGATCGTCAGCATCGCCCAGTACCTCTGTGGCGAAGGGAGCCCGTCAAAGGAGCCCACTTCCGAGAATCCCGTTGAGTCGCTATTAAACGTCATTGGCTCAATATCTGTGCGGTTGTCAACATCGTTGGAAGATCTCCGCGTCCCTTCCGGTCGACCATTGCCCGCGAAATCCAAGGGCTATATCTAACACACGCCGGCGCTGACCCGACGCCAGTCCGGTTTTCCCACGTCTGTGGCATTCCAGAGAGGAGTTTTAGAGGCTGTTTACGGCCTGCACCAAGTCTTACCATCACTTGGTGTTTGCAACAATGCTAAAACCATTCTCAGGAGCAAATTGCCATCGTTGTTCGTGGCGTGAAGTCGATTCCGACTCAATCCCTGGACAGTGGCCGCGGCGGCGGGGCCAAGCACCTTGCGGCAGTGCATGCGTGCAGCAGAACGATGAACAGATGTTAAACTATGCCGACTCCTTAGCATCACGATCAGGAGAAGGCGGCGTGACTTCGAATCCGGTCCTTGTGCTCCACGGCGGGGCGTGGTCAATCCCAGACGACATGGTGCAGCCTCATCTGTCCGGCCTTAGCAGTGCTATGGCAGCCGGCTGGGCCATGTTGCAGCAGGGGCGTTCGGCCCTGGATGCTGTCGAAGAAGCGGTCGCGATCATGGAAGACGATCCGACCTTTGACGCCGGGCGCGGCTCCTTTCTCAACCGCGATGGACGGGTTCAACTCGACGCGCTGATCATGGACGGGGCTACTTTGCGCGCCGGCGGCGTGGGCTGCGTCGAACGTATACGCAATGCGGTGCGTGCCGCCCGCAAAGTCCTGGAGGAGAGTCCGCACGTGTACTTTGTGAGCGAAGGCGCGGAGCGTTTCGCGCAGGAGCACGGGATAGAGCTTTGCGACAATCAGGCTCTGGTGGTCCCGCGCGAAGTTGAACGCTGGCGCACCGCGGCCAACCAACAGTACCTGCATATGCCAAGCGAGTTCGGGGGAGCGACGAAGTCGCACGATACGGTCGGCGCGTTGGCACTGGACGTTGGGGGTAACCTCGCGGCGGCCACCTCGACCGGCGGCACGTTGAATAAAGCTCCGGGACGCGTAGGCGATTCCTCCCTAATTGGTTGCGGATGCTATGCCGATAATGAAACGGCAGCCGCCTCCGCCACCGGCTGGGGAGAACCGATTATGAAGTTGGTGCTGGCGAAATGGGCAACTGACCGCGTAAACGGAGAGCACTCGCCCGAGCAGGCCGCCGCTGAAGCCATTTGCCACCTGCAACATCGTCTTGGGGGAAACGGCGGCATTATCATGCTTGATCGCCTTGGCCGCTACGGCGTTGCTCACAACACTCCACGCATGGCTTGGGGTGTTCGAACAGAGCAAGGAGCAAGATCAGGTGTTGCCTTCAGCGCGGTGACGAGCTGAGGCAGCACCAGCCTCCTGCTTCGCTTCTTGTGGTGGTGACCGGCGCACAATAGGTGCGAATGGGGCGCGCGTATGCAGCCTTTGGTGGTCCTGAAACTCCTGGCCCTGCTGACGGTGGCGAATGGCACCCCGGTGATTGCGAAGAATATTCTTCACCACCGTTTTTCACGTCCGCTCGATGGCGGCCTCAGATTTGTCGATGGGCGGCCGCTGTTTGGTTCTTCGAAGACAATACGCGGAATTGTTCTCTCAGTCTTGGTGACGACAGCGTGTGCGCCAGTTTTCGGCCTGTCATGGAAAATAGGAGTTCTGGTGGGAAGCACAGCCATGGCCGGCGACCTTCTCTCCAGCTTCCTGAAACGTCGCATCAAACTGCCTGCGGAGGGCATGGCGACTGGCCTTGATCAGGTTCCTGAGTCTCTGCTTCCATTCCTCGCCTGCCGTAGTTCGTTGTCGCTGACGGCCATCGATATCGCTGCGGGCGTCGTGATCTTTTTCCTCTGCTCCATTCTCTTTTCTGGTCTGCTCTATAAGCTCCGCCTCCGCGATCGCCCATACTAGACCGGATTCGCGAAAGGTATGCCCGCGAAGCAGTCGGGCGCCCCCCGGCACTCGCAGTTCGCGTACTCCAGTGCGATGCAATCAGGCGCGCCGCAAGTGATGCAGCGTAATCTCCGGAGGGCAGTTAAAGCGCACGGCAACAATACTCGATCCGACGCCGACCGAAGTGTAGCCCACCATCGTATGGTACTTCCATGCGCCAGATGCCATGTGCCTGGGTAGAGTGGAATCCAGCGTGATCGGAATAGAACGGGGAAGGCAAATCTGGCCCCCATGCGTATGCCCGCTTAGCAGCAGCTTGAAACCGGCATGGGCTGCCTGACGGTAAATCTCCGGCGTATGAGAAAGCAAGATGGAAAACTCGTCATGCGGGATTTGAGATGCCGCCTTTTCGATATTGTCGGCGCGGTAGTAATGGGCATCATCAATGCCGGCTAGATGGATGCATTGATTGCCGCGCACGATCGACTCGGATTCATTGAGCAACATCCGTATTGCCATTGCTTCCATTCCAGGAACCATACGGATCGTATCGTGATTGCCCAACACGCCATAAACCGATTCCCTAAGATGTGAGCGCACCCGCGCCAGGCCTTCAAGAGCTTCCTCAAACGGACCGAATGTTTCTCCCCGGAAGTCCCCGGTCAGAACGCAAATGTCGTAATTTACTTCGTTGAGACACTCTATCAAGCGCTGCATAGGACCAGGGTTAATGTCCGCGTGCATGTCGCTGATGTGCAGGATGGTAAATCCATCGAAGAGTGACGGCAGGCCCGGGGACTTTATGTCGTTGTGGCGCACCTGTATGCATTCCGTGTTTTTACGGCCCCGCCAATACAATCCTGTCAGCTTTAGCGCATTTCGAATGAAGGAATGAACCGAATACCAGTTTTCTGGGTGGAAGAAGTTGATGCCCTGGCCGAATATGTTCTCGTGGTCTTTCTCGATTCCGAGGCGTTGTCGTGCGTGCACTTGTCCGAGGCGCCGCTCCAGCTTCGCGAGAATCGCTCCCTGCGTTGATGGATCGGGCCGCAAGTTCTGTGCCACTAGGCTGCCCCCATTGCGACGCGCTTTTCAGCCCCGGGAAAACAATTACGGTTGGTGACCGGCCGGCAGCCGCGGCTGAAACCACGGCTGCGTGCCGGAGTAATTCTAGACCAGATTCGCGGAAGGTATACCCCGCAAGGAGCCGGGAGTCCAACCCGGCGGTGTAAGTACCGGGTATATCGACCTTGGAACTGCTCTAATTCTCCGCACCCTGAACTTGTCAGCCAAACTCGCCCCAAATAGCCGTTTTGGCGACAACTTCAAGACCTGCGGTGCCAAGTTTTTCAGAAGCCAGCCACGGCGACCTGTACATATCCTACCTGTGGAGGGCCGGCAAAAAAACCGCCCACCAGCCGCCGCCATTCCTGGAAATCCTGCGATTCCCTGAAATGCACAGTATGGTCCTCTAGGGTTTCCCAAGTCACCATCAGGGTATAGCGTGAAGGCTGCTCAATCGACTTCAGGAGCTGCAGCCCATGGCATCCGCGCGCACGCTGAAAAAGCGGAGTGGCTTGTGCCACGCCGTGTTCAAAGGCGGATTCCATCCCGGGTTTAATCTCAATCTGAGCCATTTCAAAGATCATTTTGGTTTCCTTACAATGCCTTTCCATTTTGTGCCAAGTATAGCGGGCCAGATAAATGTTAGCGCTGCGGTTCTGATGCGGGAAGAACCCATGCGGTTACGGGGAGTTGTAATCCGCGATGCGTCCGGGCAGCCAGTCGCGTAGCGCGGGCGCCAAATAGAAGCGCGGGAACAGCAGATCGTCGTCGCGATCAACGATCCCCTCGGCCACCGCGCGGGTAGCAAGCGGCGTATTTGGGTAGATGCGGATTCCTACCGTGACCTTCAATGCATTGAGATGAAGCGACTCGGCAAACGCCAGGCTTTCTTCCACCGTCTGCCGGGTTTCACCGGGGGCGCCCAACATCAGGAATCCGTTTCTTTTTACGCCCGTGGCGGCGAAGATGGCGGAGATCTCCGCCACCTCGGCGGGCTTGTATTTCTTGTTGAGCAGCCGCAACACCGGTTCTGACCCGCTTTCGAAACCGAGGTTCAACTGCGTACATCCCGCCTGTGCCATCAAGTCCGCTAACTCCTTGTCAGCCCACTTCGGGTAAATCTGCGCCCACCAATCGATGTCGAGCCGCGCATCGATGATCTTGCGGCAAAGCTCTTTGGCATAGGCCAAAGGCACGTTAAACGTGTTGTCGACGAAGTGATAATTGCGGAAACCATGGTCGCGGTAACTGACCAGCCAGTTTACGACCGATTCCACGGACCGCCAGCGCACCTGTCTACCTTCGATCGTACTCGTCGAGCAGTAGGCGCAATCAAGCGGACAGCCGCGCCTGGTTTGCACGGGAATCCGCCATTCGGGACTGATCCCGGAGTTCAGCCATGCGTCAGGCGCCGGTAAGGGGACAGAATCAAGGTCAGTAGTAATCGCCTTCGGCACATGCCTCTGCGGCTGTCCGGCGAGGTAAACCCCAGGAGGCGGAGAGCCCTGGGAGCCCTTTTCAAGCCATGACAGCAGGCTGGGAAACGCTGTTTCGCCCTCGCCCTGGATACCCATATCCGCTCCCAGGTAAGCCAGCGTACTTTCAGGAACGATGCTGAAGCCAGCGCCGCCTAACACAATCGGAGCGCTGCAGGCTCTTCTGCACAAAGTGACGACTTGCTTCAGCGGTTGAAGCAAAAACCTCGGGTTGATCATCGTCTGGTCGTCGATGTTCCTCACCGATAGACCAATCACGTCGGGGCGCAGCCGTGTGATTGCATTTTGCGTGGCGGATTCCCAGTCGGGAGCTGACAGCAGATCCAGGAAGCACACCTCGAAGCCAGCCTTCGCAGTGGCAGCGGCAACGCACGCCAACCCGAGTGGCAGCGGGGTCATAACCCCGGCGGCTTCCCGATTGCCTGATATGAGCAAAACACGCATCGTCTGCTGCCTCAACTCGATGAACAGTATCGTACTTCAATCCGCACCCGGCGAGCACGTGAATTGCGAGCGAATCGCTTGCTGCGCCGCCTGCTGGATTGCGGAAGGGAAGCGCGGGGAGTTGATAGCCGCGATTACCTGTTGGGCGGCAAAGGGCGTGATTAACTCGTCTTTGAAAACCCGTACACTTCCTCTGGGTTTTGCACAAGGATCTTTCTGCGAGCCGATTCTTCAGGAACCCACTCTGCGAGCAAGTCGAAAAGTGTAGCATCGTTCGGCTTTTCCGTTTTCTCGGTTGGATGCGGCCAGTTGCTGGCCCACAACATCCGCTCAGGAGCTGCCTGAGCGAATGCACGGGCCACTGCGCCAGTATCGGCGTAAGTAGGAGCACCGACTTTGCTCAGAAGATACGCGCCCGACAATTTGACCCAGGTTCGACCTCTGTCGAGCAGGCCGCGAACAACCGCGAATGCCGGATGTGAAATGCCAGGATCGGGCGGAATGCGTGCGATGTGGTCAAAGACAATCGGCGCAGGCAGCTTCGGCAGCACATCCTTGAGCTGCACGGTGACATCGGCCGGCATGCTAAGCTGCAAGTGCCAACCGAGTTCGTTGATGCGATGCGCCAGCGGCTCGATCATCTCCATCGTGGCTCCGCTGAGATATACGAGGTTCACCCGGATTCCGCGCACCCCGAGGCTGGACATGTGCTTCAGCTCGGCATCGGAAATGCTGGTATCGACGAGCGCGATGCCGCGAGCGCTCTCACCAACCGGGCAAGCGCATCCAGCAGACAACGATTGTCGGTCCCGTAGGCCGCCGCACCCACCACGACGCTGCGCTCGATGCCGATCCGGCGTTTGAGGGCGCAGTAATCATCCGCAGTTGCATTCCCGTCGCCCCCCAAGACCATACTGGGATTTTTAGCGAGCGGGAAGCGGGAACTGAAGATGTGATGATGGCAGTCGGTCGTGTGCACGGGGGCTTTGTGCTTCGGCGGCTCTGTCCCGCTGGACCACTTCACCCGGATTGTCTCTTGCGTCGCCAATTTAACTTGACCCGACGTATTCTCATATGTATTCATCGATTCACCCGGGAGCTCAGGAGCGTTGATGCGCGCAGCGTCGAGCCATCAGGCACCCCGAGCACGCTGCGCTCGAGCTTAGAGTGTACCCGGAAAACACCCACTGGATTACGATTTTGTGTCGACTGACTTAGGAGGACATTAGCGTGAGACGAATCGTGGACCTCTCGCACGTACTCGACCCCGGTAAGGCTGGGCGAAAGTTTTCCCTGGAGATGATAGGGGCGGAGACTGTAAACCCGAACGTAGTGCGGCTGGAGAATCAGTGGTACATCATGCATAACGTGAACATGGTGAGCCACATTGGGACGCACATCGAGGCGCCTTATCACCTGCTCAAGGATCGCGATGATCTGGCGGCGCTGTCACTCGAGCTTTTGATGGGGGATGCAGTGATCCTCGATCTCCGCGAGTCTCCTCGCAGCTCGGCGATAGATTGCATGCAGGTGCGGAAAGCTGCCGGGCAAGCGGGGGGCATTCGCAAAGACGATATCGTGTTTTGCAATCTGGGCGGTGCCCCTTTCTATGGGACTGACCGTTACCGCCTGACTCCGTACTTTGCCCCCGAAGCGATCGGCTGGCTGGTGGATCAAGGGATGAAGATGATGGGCGTGGATGCGACCGGCGTTGAAGTTCCCGGCAGTGAGGAGCACGTAAACCATCGGGCGCTCTTCGAGAGGAATATTCCGCTGATCGAAAACCTGGCCAATCTCAATAGCCTGACGCAGGCGCGTGTCGAAGTTATTGCGCTCCCCATCGCGGTGCGTGGGTTGGAGGCGTTTCCGCTGCGCGTGATCGCCTTAGAGGGCGAAGTCTGATCCCACTTTTTATGATTTTGCCGCTACAGCCAGCGTCTTCTCCCTGGCGGCAGATTGGAGTGCGGCAATTTCTTGCTCTGCCGGCCTGATGATTTCGAATATCCGGTCAACGCATGAATAGTCCTGATAGCCGAGGCGAGCCAAGGGACGGATCTTAACAATGTCGACCTTGCCGTTGGCGTCGATCACCTCATCCTTGATGTGAATAAGAACAACTTTGCCGATGATCATGTCGACCGACTGCGAGGTGGAGTATCCCGGCAAACGGATCGTCTGGTGATACCGGCATTCCATGTGAATGGGGGATTCCGCCACGCGGCAGGGTTTGACCCGGACGGAAGGCGCCTTGGTCAACCCGGCGACGGCAAATTCATCCACTTCCGGCGCCAGTTCGGCGGCACTGACATTCATTGCCATGCGCAAATCATAGGTCGCCATGTTGTAAACGAATTCACCGGTCTCTTCGATGTTAGCCACGGTGTCTTTCCGTCTTCCCGTGCGGTGCTGAGCGCAGCCCACCATGACATAGGGGCACTCAGAATTCACCATCTGAAACTGACTGTAAGGCGCCAGGTTGTGAATGCCCGCGGCGCTCACCGTGGAGATCCATCCAATCGGTCGTGGCACGATCAGAGACTTGAACGGGTTGTGAGGCATGCCGTGATCGTTTTTTTCCGGGTCGTAAAACATTTTTGTTTCCCTCCGCGTGCGCATCGACTGTCTGTCGTTGGGTTTTGAACAGTTTAGTACAGAGTAGCTCCTGATCCAATCGATTGTAATGGCATGGGTACCGGAACCGCGTTCGCAGACGCCGCAAATGGAAGTCGGGTGTTATTTTGGTGCGTAGAAGAAATAGTCGGCCGAATACCACACGCGGACTTCCCGGCCGGAGTGCGCAGCGTCGCAGCCGGACGCGGGTGCTTTGCCACCTTTTGTATTAAGGCGCTGAACGGTCGTGACGCGAGAGAGCAGGCCGTTGCCGTCGTGACTGACGATGTTGATGAGCAGCCAGGGAATGGACTCGGCATCGGGTGAAGGTGTGCTGGCAAAGGCTTTGCCGGTGACGCGGCTGCCGTCGTTCGCTTCCCAGGACGGGCCGGCAAAGTGGGAACAAAGGTTGGTAGGGCGAAAATCTGGGCCGAAACTCGCTTCGTTGGGTGACCCGCCACGCTGAGACAAGTCGCGAGCCTTTAGGACACCTTTCGCCGTCCGCTGTTTCTATCCTCGCGCTCGGACTTCAGGAACGTACCCTCGCGTAGTTCCTCGAACGCCTGTCGGAGCTGCTCCTGCGTGTTCATCACGATTGGCCCATACCACGCTACAGGCTCCTCAAGAGGTTTCCCCGAGACCAGGAGAAACCGTATGCCATCTTCGCCTGCCTGCACCACCACCTCGTCGCCCCGGTCGAAGAGCACAAGCGAGCGGTTGTCAGCCTCCGTGGGAGGCGTGGTGTCCGCCCATTTAACAGCTTCAGTAGGCACCGCGAGCGGGCCGGAAGCATTGCAGAACTTCCCAGTCCCGGCGAAAACGTAAGCGAAGGCGTGGCGCGTCGTCTCGACCGGCAGCGTCTTTCTCTTGCCTGGTGGAACCGAGACATCCAGGTAGATGGGGTCCGCGGCGATCTGGTCTACGGGGCCGACGGTTCCCCAGAAGCTTCCCGAGACAACGCGCGCCCGCGTTCCGTCGTCGTCCGTGGCGACGGGAATATCGAGTGCCTTCACCTCCTGATAGCGGGGCGCCGCCATTTTGAGCGACGCGGGGAGATTCGCCCACAACTGGAACCCATGCATCCGGCCCGCCTGGTCCCCCTTCGGCATCTCCTGGTGGATGATCCCGCTCCCCGCCGTCATCCACTGCACGTCGCCGGCGGCAATGGAACCGCTGTTCCCCATGCTGTCGCCGTGCTCGACCGTTCCGGCTAGTACATAGGTGATGGTCTCGATCCCGCGATGTGGGTGCCAAGGGAAGCCTGCCAGATAATCTTCCGGAACGTCATTGCGGAAGTCGTCTAGGAGGAGAAACGGGTCGAAGTCCGACGTGTTGCCAAAGCCGAATGCGCGACGCAGGTGTACGCCGGCACCCTCCAGCGTTGGCTTGGATTTGGTGAGCCGCTTGATGGGTCGAATCGACATGTCAGTCTCCAGTACTAAGGGTAACCATCAGAATGCAACTATTGCGTGGCAACGTGCCGCGCTGCGGTCCGTGCGTCGAAGAATATCTTCTCAAACGGCTACACGGTTTTCCTTGCGAGCCCAGTTCACGCTGAACTTCGAAGCCTAAGAAATCGGCAGAACAGATGCGTTGTGCCCAGACCGTAAGCCTAACCTCTAGATATGCAGAAAAAGAGAGTAGGGTTGTTCTTCAGACCCAGGTTATGACTGCGCTCCTGCATCTTTCTTGGGGGTGCAAGTGTTTGAATCAATGACCGGCAAACACTACCGCCATTCTCGCAAAACGTGAAATCCGGAGAGCCCGTACTCGAATCCTCAGTTCTGCTTGCATGCTCACAATTGACCTGCAGCTTTGAAAGTTGTATAGCTGATACCCTATTGATCACAAACGAGGAGACGACGATGGCGAGCAACGGTCCCACTCCTGAAATAGCGCCGCCAGTGGCGACAATGCCATGGTGGAAAGAACCAACACGCGATCAATGGAAGACGTTGATCGCGACCTGGGCCGGTTGGTGTCTGGACATCTTTGATTACTTTCTCCTTGTATTAGTGCTGACCGAAATCAGCAAGACATTCGGAGTGACTCTGGTCGCGATGGGGACCGTCATCACGGGAACGCTTATCTGCCGACTTTTCGGCGGCGTGATCTTTGGAACCTGGGGCGACCGGGTTGGTCGCAAGCTTCCGCTCATGGTCTCGATCCTTGCGTTTTCCGTGTTTTCCGCCTTGAGCGGCTTGGCCCCCAATTTCAAATGGTTCTTCCTCTGCCGGCTGTTATTTGGGCTGGGCATGGGAGGCGAATGGGCGGCTGGAACACCGCTTGCGATGGAGAGTTGGCCGCAGCGCTCGCGTGGCGTGGCGTCGGGCATTCTCCAGGGGGGCTATCCTTGTGGATACTTTCTTGCAACCGTGACTTATTTCTTCGTCTTTCCGATTTGGGGTTGGCGGGCACTGTTCTTGATCGGCTTCCTTCCCGCGTTGCTGCTCCTATACATCCGCACGGGTGTGAAAGAGTCGCCGGTGTTTGAAGCGCGACGCGAAGCACTGCAGAAAGCCGGCAAGAAGGAGACCGGCATTTCCGTCATTCGACTGCTCAAGCCCGACATGCTAGGCACCAGCCTGCATGCCTTTCTGCTCATGATCGGCGCCATGCTTTCGCAGTTCTGCCTGGCATCGTTGTGGCCCACGTATCTGACTCGGGAACTTCACCTCACCATTGGACAACGTACGCAGTTCTTGATCTTGCTCAATATAGGCAGCCTGCTAGGGTATTGGTCCGCGGGCGCATTGTCGGAAAAGACAGGCCGTCGTGTCGCGCTATCAGTCTTCGCCTTGGTGGGCGCTTTGCTGATCCCGCTTTATTGTCTTACCCACAACTACAATCTGGTGATGCTCGGCGGTTTGCTCGAGGGTTTCTTCGCAGTAGGCTTCTGGGGCGTGATCCCGGCATATTTGGCGGAGCGGTTCCCAACCAGCGTACGCGGTGTCGGGCCTGGGACATCGTTCAGCGTCGGCGCGGCAGTCGGTTCTTTTGGGCCAACAATACAAACGTTGTTGGTACAAAAAGCCGGCTTCACGCTGGGGCAGGCGATTGCACTGGGGACGGCGAGTGCTCTCGTCATCGTGGCAATTGTTGCGTTTCTTGGTCCCGAACCCAAAGGGCGCATTTTTAGCGCCGAGAACTAAGCGTAGCCCGCGCGCGACCAGCGAGCTTCGGTGGCATGCAATCAATACCGAGCTGAACATGCGAGAAAGCAAGAGGATTGCGGTTGTAAGTACGCTGGACACGAAAGGTGAACACGCCGCTTTCATTGAGCGCATCATCGAGAAGCGCGGGCATCAAGCCGTACTGATGGATATCGGCGTGCTCGGCCAACCTGCGATCTCAGCCGCCATCTCTCGTCAAGACATCGCGCAGGCGGGCGGAGCGGATATCAATACCCTTGTGGCAGCCAGGGATCGCGGCAAGGCGCTTGCAGTCATGGCAACGGGCTTAACTGTCGTGTTGACGAAACTGCAACGGGATGGCCTCGTCGACGCCGTCCTTGGCTTGGGCGGTGGCGGCGGCACTGCGGTGGCATGTGCCGCGATGCGCGCGTTGCCCATTGGGATTCCGAAGGTAATGATTTCGACCATGGCGGCGAGCAGTAAGGGGCCGGCTTACGTCGGCACGCGTGACATCGTGATGGTCAACACGATCACCGACATCATCGGTATGAACCCGATCCTTCGAGGCGTACTGAGCAATGCGGCGGCGGCGATCTGCGGCATGGCGGAAGGCGGCGCAAAGGGCGGCAACCTTCGTGAAGCGGGCGGTCGCCCAACCGTGGCCATCACCGCTTTTGGGGTCACTACAACTGCCGCCATGAGCTGTCACAAGCTACTGGGCGATGCAGGTTTCGATACCCTCATATTTCACGCCAACGGTACTGGCGGACGTGCGATGGAAGAGTTGATCGACGAAGGGGTCATCAACGCGGTGCTGGACCTGACGACAACAGAATTGGCCGATGAGCTGTGTGGCGGACAGCTTAGCGCCGGGCCTCAGCGACTCGAGGCAGCAGGTGAGCGCGGCATTCCGCAGGTGGTTCTACCTGGCGCCATGGACATGGTCAACTTCACGACTCCCGAGACGGTCCCTTCCAAGTACGCCGAACGGCGATTCTACCGTCACAGTCCGAACACGACTCTCATGCGAACTACCGTGGAAGAGAACGCGATCCTGGGCCGCTGGGTTGGGGAGAAGCTGGCGAAGTCCAAAACGCGACCGGTGCTCATCCTGCCCGTTTGCGGGTTCTCTGAGTACGACAAAGAAGGTGGAGTGTTTTATGACCCTATCGCGGACAAAGCGTTCATGGATGCCGCCATTAAGGCTCTGGGCGATCGCGGAGACGTGGTGTGTCTGGAGGCATACATCAACGAGCAAGTCTGCGCGGAAACCGCCGTCGCAAGGCTGATCAGCCTGGTTTCCACACACGCGCTCGAGGCAAGACAGACTAAGTAGTTGATTCATGCCCGGAGTTTGTGAGGAGGCAATCATGGTAAAGCAGTACACGCGAAACGAAGTAGCGGCCCGCCTGCAAGCAACGCTCGCGGCCGGCAAGGCCATCATGATGGCGGGCGCCGGAAATGGGCTCTCGGCCAAGTGCGCTGAACTCGGCGGAATCGACCTGATCGTCATTTATAACAGCGGCAAATTTCGCATGGACGGCCTTCCGTCGATTGCCGGCCTGATGCCATACGGCAATGCTAACGACATTGTGCTGGAACTCGGTGAAAGGCATGTTTTCCCCGCGGTAAAGGACACCCCTGTTCTGGCCGGGATCTGCGGCACCGACCCGACGCGCAACATGCGCCGGTTTCTGCAGCACGTCCGGGATGTCGGGTTCTCGGGCGTGATCAACTATCCCACCGTAAGCCGGTTTGACGGAAACATCCGGCGGGACCTGGAGTCAGTCGGACTGGGGTTTGCACGTGAAGTGGAAATGATTGCCATGGCGCGTGAGAGCGGTTTGTATACCACCTGCTACGTACGAACGCCGGAAGAAAGTCGCCGGATGGCGGAAACCGGCGTGGACCTGATTGTTCCGCACGTAGGTCTGACGACTGGCGGCACAATCGGCGCTGGTCACACACTCTCCATGGATGAAGCGGTTAAGGCCACGCAGGAAATGATCGACGCTGCGCGGGCGGTGAACCCCAGCGTGATTGCGCTTGCGCACGGAGGTCCGTTCGAGGGGCCGGAACAGGTGGCGTATGTGCTGGAACGCAGTGATGCGCAGGGTTTTGTCGGGGCTTCCAGTTTTGAACGTCTTCCAGTGGAACAGGCAATCGTGGGACTTGTGAAGGAGTTCAAGAAGTTACGCGTCGATGCCACCAGACGTAACCGTGTCGTGAAATCCCCCAGGTAAGGATAAACCGACAGCCGAAGCCGCGTAATTGGGAAACGATCTACGTCACCGACCGATGTTTACGGCTTGAACAGGTTGAGATCTATAGCCGTTCCCATCGCCAGGTACCCGGTCCGGTTGGGGTGCAACTTGCCATTCGCGAGCGCCACAGCAAAGGACAAGCGTCACACAAACTTCTTGCCCCCGGATGCTTATCGCATGAACCGGAGGAGGAACGGGAACCCGATCAACAGAAGCACCAGTAAGTACACCGCCCCCGTGATTGCGCCCAGTCGCCAGAAGTCCTTCGTACTGATGTAGCCGGCGCTGTACCAGATCGGTGCCGCGCCATGAGCATAGGGGCTAATCACGCCCTGTATTCCAAGCGAATAGACAAGCACGAGTGCCACCGGCTTCAGCGGAATCCCGCTGACGGTGACGATCATGGCAAGGAACACCGGCAGAACCGCCGTAGTGTGAGCGGTCGCGCTTGCAAAGCCGTAGTGGATGACCCAGAACAATACGACCAGCGTAATGATCATTGGCATCATGGGAAGACCAGCGATCATGGCTGCGCTGCGATTCGCAAACCACGAAAGGAATCCGACACGGTTTAGCCCATCGGCCATGTTGACCAGGGTGGCGAACCATACCCACACACTCCACGCTTGCTTATTCGCTATGATGTCGCTCCAATCGACCACCTTGGTGAGTACCATTAGTGAGATCACAAGCGCGGCGACCGTAGTGGCGGTCATCCATCGCGTCCCCAGTATCCATGCCAGCAGCGCGAAGACGGCCAGCACGGCCATCGTCACTTCCCGGCGCGAAATGCGGCCCATTCCGCCCAGCTCACTCGCCGCCCACTTGGCGACTTCATCCCCCTGTTTTATCTCGGGCGGGTAGATGAAGTAGGTCAACAGCGGGGTCACCAGAAAAACAATAATGCCCGCCGGGAGAAAGCCCATCATCCAACCGGTCCACGTGATGTCTACGTGAGCAATCTTCTTTACCAGTTCAACAGCCAGCAGGTTCGGGGCCAGCGAGGTCACAAACATGGAACTCGTAACACATGCTGTCGCAAACGCAGTCCAACATAGGTATGCACCGATCTTGCGCGGATTCTCCGTGGGAGATGAACCGTAGAGCGGCGGGATATTCTTGACCACCGGATATATGGTGCCGCCACTACGCGCGGTTGCCGAGGGCATAAAAGGCGCCAACACAAGGTCGGAGAGCGCAATGGCATAGCCCAGCCCGAGCGTCCTCTTCCCCAGCGTCCGCACCAACATGAGCGCGATCCTTCGCCCTAGTCCGGTCTTTTCATAGCCGAGCGCAAACATTGCGGCCGCCATAATGAGCCATACAGTGTCGTTTGAAAACCCGGCAAGCGCCCATCGCATCGCCTCAGCCGGCGTTTTGCCTACCAAGATGAAAGAGGCGCCCGCACTTACGGCAATGAAGCCCACCGCTGGACTTGGAACTGGTTCGGTCATCAGCGCAGCGACCGTGGCTGCAAACAGTGCAAAAAAGTGCCAGGCCGAAGCAGGCAGACCAGCCGGCGACGGCATGAGGTAAAGCACGATACCGATCCCAACCGGGACGAGCCATTTCAACACTAGGTTACGAGTGGAAGCCGGAGTGGAAACTTTGATCGGTTGAACAGTCGCTTTTGATGATGGCATATATCTCCGAGCGCACTTTTCAGCAGATGCAAACTGGCCTATAGTTCGACTGCGACTTCGGCCGCTTCGCACACAGCCGCCAGGATGTCACGCGGTCTCTCGCAGTCTCCCACTCTCTTCCAAGCGATGCCCGTAAGCTCTGGAAATTTGAGCCGATTAGAGCGAGCACCTACGGCAATTACGACATTCTCGATGTCCGGAAGAAGAAGAACCGATCCGTCCTTCTTCCGAAGCAAAACTCCACTATGATCCCAGTGTTCGAAGAGCACCCCGGTAGTAGTCTGGACATTCTGGCTTGCCAAGCGTGACAGGAGAGTGGCTCTCGCGGTCGGTGTAATCGTTTGTCCCAACTGGTCAAGCAGTTCGATCAAGACAACCTGTTTGCCCTGTGACGCCAGAAAGTCGGCTGTCTCTAAGCCGACCATCCCTCCTCCCACGACCAGAACTTTCTTCCCCGGAATCTGTTGCCCGGCAAAAATTGACCAAGCGGACGCGACCTTTTCTGGAAAGTCAGTGGAGATGTCCAGAGCCGCCGGCTGCGCGCCGGTAGCCTCTATCACCACATCGGCCTTCGCCGCTTCGATGTCGCCCGGTGTAACTTCCACTCCACATTTCACCTCGACACCCAGCTTTTCCAAGTCACGCACGCGAGATCGGATCACCTCTTGCAATTCAGCCTTTCCCGGCGGGACACAGGCGAGCTGCGCCTGGCCGCCTAGATGAGCGCGCTTCTCCAGCAGCGTAACGTGATGTCCGCGTGCCGCTGCGACGCGAGCTGCTTCGAGTCCAGCCGGCCCACCGCCTAAGACCAGCACGCGTTTCTTCAGCAGTGCAGGCGGTAAGCCTGCTTCAAAATCGGTTCCGACCCAAGGATTCTGAGTGCACCTGACATCGTTCTGCTGCATAAGTCGGCCGATGCAGCCCATGTTGCAAGCCACGCATTTTCGTATGTCTTCCGGCCTGCCCTCCCTTGCCTTGCGAGGCCAGTAGGGATCGGCAAACAGGGCGCGCCCAGTGGCAACGAAGTCGGCATCGCCGCCGGCAAGGATC
The DNA here is from genome assembly GCA_050015355.1 of Candidatus Korobacteraceae bacterium. Classification (GTDB taxonomy): domain Bacteria; phylum Acidobacteriota; class Terriglobia; order Terriglobales; family Acidobacteriaceae; genus CAWBRT01. Next base: position 55,085 of record JBEKBO010000001.1, read on the forward strand.
GCTTCAGCGACTTCCGGGCTATTGATACGCCCCACGGCGATGACAGGAATGCTCACCTTCGCTTTGATCGCGCGAGCGTACTTAGCCAAATTGCCGGGCTCATGATAAATCGATTGAATGACCTGTCCTATCGTGAAGTCAGTCTCATTAACACCGACGCTTACGTGCAGTGCGTTGATGCCTTCGGCCTGAAGCATTTGAGCGAACCCGCTCATTTCCTCCGTGGTGAGTCCGCCCTGCATGAACTCGGTGGCGCTCAAGCGATATATAACTTGAGCTCTGCCATTCAACCGTTTGCGCACGGCCCGAACCACTTCCAACGGAAACCTTGCACGGTTCTCGAACGATCCTCCGTACCCATCCCGGCGGCGGTTCGAGTACGGCGAGAGAAACTGCTGCAGCAGGTAACCGTGTGCGCCGTGGACTTCCACCATCTCGAAACCAGCCTCAACAACCCTTGCCGCAGCGGCGGCAAAGCACTCAATCATGAGATTGATATCCTCAACGGTCATTTCCCGCGGAACCTCGCCCGTCATGCGGTGTGGAACCGCCGAGGGCGCGAGTACCGGAAGCCCGCTGGATTTCGACGACATCAACCTTCCGGTGTGTATCAGTTGAATGGCGGGCACAGCCCCTTCATCCCGGATGGTTCTGGCTAGCCTTTGCAACCCGGGGATAAAGCGGTCGTCGGCAGCTCCGATACCATTGACGCGGTGTTTCCCGCTCTGGTGGATGTAGACAGCTTCCACAATGATCAGTCCAACCCCGCCGCGCGCCCGCTCCCGGTAATAGGAAATATTGCGATCACATACCATGCCGTCAGTGCCCGTAAAGTTAGTGCCCATCGCCGGCATCACGATCCGGTTCTTGATTCGTACGACACCTATGCTGCCTTCCTGGAACAGATGAGGATATTGCATGTTTCATCTCCGGGCCTGACGGACAAACCCCTTTTTTTCGGCGTGTGTAGTGCCCCCACAAGTAAGAAAAACTGGCCTCAGCACATCAAAAAGCTTTCACCTTGATGATCGGCGCCACCAGAGTACGGCCTGCGACGATCCGGCGGGTGGGCCTCAACTTTTCAAAACTTGAAACTCACCCGCCTTGATCGGCCTGCAATGTTCTCGGCCTCAGCGAACCGTCGCGGATTTCGCCAGCGTGGGCCATTCAACCAATTTAATGCCGAACTCCTCTTCGATACGGATCAGCGCATTCAGTTTTGCCAGCCGTTCCCCACCCTTGACGCCAGTCTTGATCATCAAAGCGTTCCATGACACCGCCAGGTGCGCGATTGAGTCATCGACCGTCTCCCCCGAGCGATGCGACAAGACTACCGACATCCCATGTTTCTGCGCCAGTCGTGAAGTGATTTCGGCGCCCGTGATCGTGCCCACCTGGTTTGTCTTGACGATCATCGCTCCGGCCGATTTTGCCTTGATTCCGGCTTCGGTGCGCTGCGGGTTGGTGGCGTAGATATCGTCAGCACAGACGAGGCACTTGGTTCCAACCCGCGCATTTAGCGCGGCAAAACCTTCGTAATCGTTGCTATGAAATCCATCTTCGACCCAGATCATCTGGAACCTATCGACCAGCTCCGTAAGGTAGTCCAGTTGCTGCTGAGAGGTCCGGGTGGTGCCTTCACGCGTGTAGCGGTAGACCTTCTCTTTTGTATCCCACAGGCGATCCGCCGCAAGATCCAGGCCTATTCTTAGCTCCGCTCCTTGCTGGTCGGATATCTTCTTGCAAGCTTCTTCGAGAATTTTGAACGCCTCGAAGTCGTTCAGATTCGCCGTCCACGCGTTCTCGTCGTCCGTGCCGCCCGCAAAGGCCGGGTCCTTCTTCTCCAGCAGCCTGCCGACTTCCTCATGCACCAGCAGATTGATCCGGATTCCCTGCTTTGCGCTTTTAATACCCAATGGAAGGACAAGGTGCTCTTGCATATCGGGTGCTGGCCCCAGGCTATGTGCCCCTCCACCGATAACATTGCCCAGCGGAAAAGGAACGCTATACTTCGCCTTCTCATCGATAAACTTGAACAACGGAATCTGCAACGACTCTGCCGCGGCTATCGCACAGGCCACGGAGACTACAGTGGAGGCATTGCCGCCCATGCGCTCGAAATTCGGCGTGGCATCAACCTCGTGCAGGAACTGGTCGATCCGCCGCCGTTCGGCGGCATCCGTACCGATGAGCGCGGGAAAGATACTTCGCTTCAGAAGCGAAATCGATCCCTGAATTCCCTCCGGCGAGTATGCCGGCGCCTCGAACTCGCCTCGGCTTCCAGGTGCGCCAAAAGGCGCCGCGGCCCTGCCGAATCCATTCTGGGTCTCGACATCTACTTCCAGTGTCTCCACGCCCCGGCTATCGAATATCGTTCTGCAACCTATCTTCTTTATGATCGTCTCTTTCAACTTGGTGCTCCTCTCCATTGCGTCACCGTCAAACAAAACCGGCGCGGTTGAGTAATGCGGTCGTGCAAGTCACGTCTATCTTCCGCAACATAAACTTAAATGACGCGGCGGCGTCTCGGCGCTCGCCGGTCCCGAGCGGCGTCCAGCAAACTGATTTGCGGCTCAACTATGCCGCGCCAACGTCCTCCAGCGACCTGCCCTTGGTCTCAATGCCGAGCCAGTAAACCAGCCCGCAAGCAATCCAGAAAAACAGCGCCATAGTGATGTAGACACCGTAGTACATTTTGTTGGCCACGAAGTATCCGAACACGATCGGACTTAGCGCCGAACTGACGCGACCGGCGCCGGTTGACCAACAAGTCGCGGTCGCGCGCACCTTCGATGGATACAACTCGGCTGTCCACACCACGGTTCCGGCGACGCCCTGCTCATAGAAGAACGCCAGAATGCACGCTCCCCAAACAAGGTATGCGGGATTCTGTATCATCCCAAACGCAAGCGCAGCCACGCCGCCAAGACCGAATCCGACGTAGAACAGTTGCTTTCTGCCAAACTTCTCAATGGTGTAAAAGGCAGTCATCCGGCCGAGGATGGCGGAGAACGCGGCATACAACGTATAGGTGAATGTCTTCACCAGCGTCAGCTTGAACACTACGACCAGAATCGAAGGAAGCCATAGCACAAAGCCGTAGTAGCCGAAGTACGCGAAGAAGTAGTAGCCCGCGGTAAGAATGAACCGCTTGAGATAGGGATCCTTCAACAAAACACCGATGGGCACCTTTTCGGCCAGTTGTTCGTTGCCGAGATTGCGGACATCAGCATCGGTGGCGCCTAACTGTTTCAGAACCGTCGCCGCTTCTTCTTTTCTTCCCTTGATGGCGAGCCATCGCGGAGACTCAGGCACCTTCCACCTGACGACAAACGACAACGCCGCGGGCAGCACGCCAAGAATGAACAGAATTCGCCATCCATAAGTCGGAACCAGCATGAGCGATGCTATGGCCGCGGCCAGCAACCCGAAGGGCCAGAGAACAGTAAGTACAGCCACGAACCTTCCGCGGTGTTTGGCTGAGATATACTCCGAGACCAGAGCGGTATCGACAGGAATCATGCCTCCGAGACACATCCCCGTGATGAACCTATAGATCAGGAACTGTCCAACGCCGGTGGCAAAGATCGTCAGGCCGCTGAACAAACTGAAGCCCAGGATCGTGCCGATAAAACCAACCTTGCGGCCATACTTGTCGGTGACCGGCCCCCACACGATCGCGCCGAGAAACATTCCCCAAATGCCGGCCGATGTCAGCATGCCAACCATGATGGCGTCCAGTTTCCACTCTTTGATAATCGACGGCATCGCATAGGAGGCGATATAGGTATCAAAAGAGTCGAACATGAATCCCAAGGCGGCGGCGGCTATAATGAAATAGTGGACAGATCTGAGCGGTAGCTTCTCTACAATTCTGTCGACAGTAGTGGTCGAGGTCTTTACCTCAGTAGTTGAATTCACGGCAATCCTCCAATAGCTTTCCTCGATGACCTTTCAATGACTCTGTATCGCAATATTCCTCTAGCTCTTCACAGCCGAGCTATCTCGCAGAAAGTTTCACCACAAACCCAGCAGCTTCCAGTAGCCTAATCCTAGTGTCATGTAGATCACGCCGCAGATGAATGCGATAATGTGCCCGACCTTCCACCAGGTGGCCTGACCCACGTATCCCGGACTGAACAACACTGGCGCCACCGCATTGCTGTAGTGGGTGAGCAAACATCCGAATTCTGAAGCGGCTCCCATTAAAAAGATAAGCGGCCACTTGGGGACATTCGCAACCAGTCCGATAGTGAACAACACAGGAATAAACGTCGTGCAGAACGGCGCAAGAGAGGCAAAGAAGTAGCGGACGCCGCAACTCAACAACAGCAGAATCAACAGCATCGTGAAAGTGCTATAGCCTGCAAAACTGAAATTCCTGGATATTATCTTAGCCAGCCAAATGAAGAACCCCGCCTTCGCCAAGCCGTCAGCCAGACTGATGATCCCGCCGTACCACATCAGAATGCTCCAGGCACCCTTGGCGCTTGCCAGGCTATTCCAACTCACAACCCCAGTGACAAGACAGGCGGCGACGAAACCGATTGCTACTGCCGTCGCGTCAATCTTGGTAAGATTTCCCGTGGCCCATCCGATGATCGCCAACACGAACAAGCAGGCCAGGGTCTTTTCGCGTCGAGTCGCCGGCCCCATTTCCGTCAGCCCACGCTCGGAGATTGTGCTGTTATCGATTTGCTTTATCTCTGGCGGATACAGCTTGTACACGATCCAGGGCAGCAGCATCAGAATGAACAGTGCAGGCGGAGTAAGCGCCTGTGACCACTGCATCCACGAGACATCCACCTTCAGGATGCTCTTTGCGAAAGTGGTGACAATCAGATTAGTGGCAGAGGCGGTAAGGAAAACGTGAGCCGTGGTAATGCTTATCTGATAGAGGAGCAAACTCAGGTACCCACCTATCCGCCTCGAGGTCGGCCCGGGCTCCGACCCAAGCGTTACGGCCAGGCTGCGAAAAATCGGGTACACCAGGCCGCCGGTGCGGGCGGTGTTCGAAGGAGTCGCTGGACTGATGATTAAGTCCGTGAACGCGGCGACGTAGCCGAGCCCCAGCGTTGTTCTGCCTAATCTAGTACCGATCAACAGAAACGCTATCCTTTTCCCCAAACCCGTTTCGATAAATGCCTGGCCGAGCATAAAAGCCGAGAACACCAACCACGCAGTCGGTGATGCGAACCCGGCCAGAACAACGGTCGTGTTTTTGAGGAAAATACCCGAAATGGCAATCGCCACCAGCAGAACGACGGCTTCCGGCACCGGGCGCAGCATCATGCCCAGAATGGCGCCGATGTAGATGGCGAATAGCCTCCAGGCGGCGACTGGAAGATCCGCCGGAACAGGTGCCAAAAAAATCACGACAGGCACAAGGATCGTGATCGCCGCCCGAATAAGTTTTCCCTTCATCTCCTCGCTGCTGATCGAGGTAGGTTGAAGGGCAGGTTGAATCGCTTTTACGCCGGGGCCGGAACTCATGGGAGTCCTCCGTTCGCATCTGCGTTCGCTAACCCGAATTGTTTACTTCCAGAAGCCTGTCACCGCCGCATCAACGCAGCGTTTCGCTTCGCCAAACCACACGCCAAACCCGTTCGATCCCGGGGCATAGAAAGCCATCTTGCCTGAGTTCGTCGCCAGCGTCTTGAACCCGAGTGCCTCGGGATTTCCCAGGATGGTGCACAAATCCTGGGTGACGATCGCGCCTGATTCTTCAATCGCCCGCACGTAGCCGAGTTGAGCAGCCATGGCCTTGATCGCCACGTTGGTATGCACCCACATGGTCACGTCCTTGGATATCTTCTTGCCGTGCAAAAGTCGCGCAAGCTCTTCCAGTTGTGACAACGAGTAGTGCGGACAGCCAAGCGCCACGTAGTCAACCTTGTTGTCGCGAGCAGAGGTGAGCTGCTGTTTGCCTTCTTCGATCTCGCGGTTGGTGATCACAATGGTGTCGTACTTCTTACCGCGGAAGGCCGCTTCAACCGTCGGCGCTTCCGGAGTGACGCCGGCGACATGGAACATAGCGACGCCGCCCGAGGATGCCAACGCAGCCCCCAAGTACACCAAGGCTTCCGTCGAAGGATAAGAGATGCCACTGAAGACCGGGATCTTTGTCCCGACTCTCTTCCCAACATAGGTGCCTAGCCCGCCGTAGTCGGCGATATCGCGTAAATCGGCAGTTACCTTGTAGAGCACATCTCCCTTGCGGTTTTCGTCGAGATGCAATCCGTACAGAGGAGTGCGCCCAGTAAGTCCAGAAGCCATGGCGGTCGGTCCGCCTTCACGGTTATCCCGCGCGCCTAGTACGGAGTTAGTGAACACAACCGCCGAAGACTCCGCCCACGCAATCGATTCTCCGAACTTAGGGATGAATCCCATGTAGTAAGGAACGCACGTCGAAGAACCATAACAACCCATGCATTCGTAGGCTTTTTCGATTCGCAATTGGTTTGTCGACCAGTCCGGAGGCATTTTCAGGTCCCTGCTCCGATCGACTCCAATCACGTTCAACGTTGTCGGCACGCATACCTTCGCACCGCTCTTCGCGATGTCCTCCACCCACTCCATGCCTGCGATGCCGTGACTCTTCAGCGAGAGCCCCGCGATATGCGCTGTCTTAATTGGAATCAGCTTTTCGGCCCCGTAGATCTCACCGATGGCCACCACAATATCCATCGCCATCTTCACCGGTTGCCCTGATGCGCCGTCGAGCATGCGTTTCTCTTCGTCTGTCAGCTTCATTTGCTCTCCACCTCAACTGTTCCGTTAACGGCGTCCACCTTAACGTAGTCACCGGTTTTGATAACCTCCAGCGGGTTCTGTTCCAGGCTGTCAACCACGGGAATGCCGCCCATGATTGCGCCAACGGCAATGATCGTTTCCGTAGTCAGGTTGATCATCGCCTTGGGACCGCTCTTGCACTTCGCTAGTTGGTAGACAACGTAGGAACCCCCGGTACTGCCTTTACCGTGAGGGAAAATCAGGATCTTGTCCTTGATGGACTTGTTGAGTAGCTCATGGCCATGCTCGAGAATTCTGCCGTCGGTCAAGTCGACCCCGAAGTTGAATCCTATCGGTTGGTGGCAGACTAATGCCTCTCCCTCCGCATACCCCTTGCTGATGGGTCTCCCCTTAATGACAATTGACATGTTTTTCACCGCCTCAGTTTTACTGCCATGAAATTTAATAATGCCTTTGGTAATCTACTTATCGAATCTGTTTGCTCTCTAGCAAATCAGCAACTTTACCTCTACCCGCTGCCGGAACTGGTCTTCGCCGGTTCGGACAAATGCTTCTTCAGGTAAGCGACCAGACCGCCTTCCTGCACCAACTCAAGAATGTGGGGCGGTATGGCGCTGCAATCGTAAACTTCGTCCTTGGTTGTGTTGGTGATCCTACCCCGCTCGAAGTTGATCTCAATGATGTCGTTCGCGCTGATCCGGTCCGCTTCGCGGCATTCGACCACGGGCAGGCCGATATTGATCGCATTGCGATAGAAGATACGGGCAAAAAATTTGGCGACGATTGCTCCCACGCCCAGGTAGCGCAAGGTCAACGGCGAGGTTTCACGACTGGAACCTGAACCGAAGTTGACGCCGGCAACCAGAATGTCGCCTTTACGCACCTTGCCGGCAAACTCCGGGTCCAGCGCGCTGAGTGTGTACTTCGCGGCCTCGGCGACGCTAAGCTCCATGTACTGCGGCGGAGAAATGATGTCAGTATTAATGTTGTCGCCGTACTTGAACGCCTTGCCGCGAACGATCATGCTATTCACAACCGTTACCTCCCTTTAAGAAGGCTCTTGGATCTCTAATCCGGCCCGCAATGGCGCTGGCTGCGACCGTCATCGGCGATCCCAGATAGATGTTGGCCTTCGGGCTGCCCATCCTGCCGACAAAGTTGCGATTCGTCGAAGAAATACAGGTTTCACCGTCCGCCAGCAAGCCCGAATGCACGCCGACGCAGACGCCGCAGGTTGGCGGAAGAATCATCGCACCGGCGTCGAACAGAATTCCGAGAACTCCGTCTGCATTGGCCTGTTTCCAAATGGAACGAGAACTCGGTGACACCAGTAGCCTGACGTTCTTGGCCACTTTGCGCCCTTTCAGCAGGCGTGCGGCCGCCGCCAAGTCTTCGTAGCGCCCACCGGTGCAGGAGCCGAGATATGCCTGGTGGATCTCAGTGCCTTCCATTGTGCCTATTTCAGAGACGTTGTCTACTTCATGCGGGCAGGCGACGACCGGCACAAGTTCATCCGCGCGAAACTCGTAACGCGCGCAGTAAGTGGCATCCGAATCGCTGAAGACCAGCGAGTATCCCGAACTGATGTTCTGGCTCTCCAGGTACTCGACAACTTTTGTGTCCGGCGACATGAGACCGACCTTGGCACCCATCTCAACCGCCATGTTTGTGATGGCCAACCTCTGATCGAGGCTGAGCGCGTCGATCGCGCTACCGGTAAACTCGACCGCTTTGTAGGTGGCGCCGGCGTGACCAATCGCCCCGATGGTCTTGAGCGCGATGTCTTTCGCCATGACGCCATCGGGCAAATTCCCGCTCCACTTCACCTGGATGGTCTCCGGGACCCTGAGCCAGGTTTTGCCCGTAAGCAATACACCCAGCATCTCGGTGGAGCCGACTCCGGTAGCGAAAGCGCCCAATGCTCCACCCATGCAGGTGTGCGAATCGGTGCCGAGCACCACCCGGCCGGGAAGGACATGCCCGTGCTCGACCATGATCTGATGGCACGGCCCTTCCGATTCGTAGTAATTGTTGACACCGTGGTCCCGGGCCCATTCTCGCGTGAACTTCACAATCGCCGCCTGCTTCACGCTTGCCGGTGGAGTGTAGTGGTCGGAAATGACGACAACCTTGCTCGGATCCCACACCTCGTCTCGTATGGTTTTCATCTGGTCTGCGATTTCCACCCGCGGACCGAGGATGTCATCCATCATAGCCTTGGCAACATGGACCCAGAGAATCTCGCCGGCGGTCGTTTCCGCAATACCAGCCGCACTCGCCAGTATCTTTTCCGACATCGTCTTACCCATTCGAACACCTCGCTCCACAAACATGTCCGGGACTGCGTAGCCCTACTTAAATACTGATTTCCTTACGTATACATAACCCTCCATGATTCGACGAGCAGTGCGATACACGCCGATTCGTGTCAACTTGACCTGGTCATTTTTGTAAGTGGCTTCCGCTTCGACCGGAATGACGCCGCCCGGATGCCCAATCTGAACCGTCATTCTGGACTTGGCTTCCTCTCGTAACACCTCGTAAGCAATAGTTCCCGGGACCCTCACGGCCGCGCCGGTACATACAGTTCCGGTCACGGGATAGGTCTTGTGCATTCTCAACATAAACAGCAACCGGGAAACGAGATCGACATCGGCGGCCTTTACCTTCGATCCGCCAATGGTCTGATAGTCGGCTGGTTCGCTGACAATGGCGAAGAACGGTTGGTATGGTGTCTTGATGGCGGCGTCTTCCGGCTTATCGACCAGGCCGATCATGACGCAGGCCTCGCCACGGATTCGCTCGATGATCCGCATCAGGTTCTTGTCGGCTTCAATTTCGGCGGGCGATTCGATTCCCTTCATGCCAAGGCTGGAGGCGTGAATGAAAACCAGTGGATTTGCCGCGTCGACGATTGAGACAGGATATCCCTTGCCATCTACCCGGATGCAGTCTTTGGCATTCCCCGTGGGCAACAGCTTGCCGGTGATTGCTCCCACCGTGTCCGACCAGTCGAGCGTGATCTTCGCGCCCGTTCCAGGACAGCCGTCAATTCTGAAATCGCCTTCCACGGCTGCGCGGCCATTCTTCACCGGAACCTCGGCAACCAGGATGTTGTTGCTGTTCGTCAGATGAATTCTTACTGTCGTAAACGGCTCTTTGGGCTCGACTAGACCCTCATCGATGGCAAACGGGCCGACGGCGGAGGAAATGTTTCCGCAGTTTCCGCCATAGTCAACGAATTCCGTATCGATGCTCACCTGGCCGAAGGTGTAGTCAACATCCGCGTCCTCCCGGGTTGACGGAGAGATGATCGCCAGCTTACTGGTCAGGACATCGGCGCCGCCCAAGCCATCGATCTGCCGCACGTCGGGACTGCCGTAAATGGCACGGATCACCGCATCGCGCTTCGCCGGGTCGCGTGGCAGCTCATTCTTCATGATGAAAACACCTTTGCTCGTGCCTCCGCGCACGATGGCGCAACGCAACATCTCCATGTCAGAATGCATTACAACCCTCCTCGAAAAGTAATTTCCTGCAAGCGTCAAATCTGGTCTGAAACAGGTAGTGCCCGATCAGCGGCCTGCGCCCTTCAGTACAACCTGTCCTGTTGCATCGGTGACCCACTCCGGTTTGGGATATCTCCTATCCGCCTTGCCCGCCTTGATCACCTGGCCCGGAACATCATGGCCAACGATTCCCGGCATGTCCTGGGCGACTTCAATCAGCGCATCGAGATCGACAGCCGTTTCGTATCCCATCTGTTCCAGCATGTGCACCACGTCTTCCGTGCAGACATTTCCGGTTGCGCCGGGCGCATAGGGGCAACCGCCAAGCCCGCCGAGCGAAGCGTCGAAACGGCACATTCCGGTCCCGAGCGCCGCCACTACATTCGCGAGGCCCATGCCTCGCGTGTTATGGAAATGCAAGGTGAATGGGACCTCCGGCCAGCGCCTCAGGACCGCCTCGCACAAACGGCGCACCTGTTTCGGATTTGCCATGCCGGTCGTATCGCACAGCGTCACTCCCTGGAGGCCGGTATCGAGGAACTGCTGCACCAGCTCCAGGACGCGCTCCTCGGGAACCCAGCCATCGAATGGACAACCAAAGGAGGTTGACAGTGAGCCGTTGATGAAGACGGATGATTGCCCGGCAAACTTAACGATTTCCGCGAACTGCGCCAGCGATTGCTCGCAACTCATGCGCAGATTGGCTCGATTGTGCGACTGGCTGGCTGACATTACGAGATTGATTTCGTCCACTTTGCAATCCAGCGCCCGCTCACAGCCTTTTACGTTCGGTACCAACACGGTATAGACGACCCCGGGGACTCTCTCTATCTGCCGCATCACCTGCTCGGCATCGCGCAAATTCGGGATTGCCTTAGGTGACACAAAAGATGTTGCTTCGATCTTCGCCAACCCGGTCTGGCTCAGGCGGTTGATCAGTTTGACCTTTTCTTCCGTCGCTACAAAGTTAGGCTCGATCTGGAAGCCGTCACGAAGGGCAACGTCATGGATGTATACGCGTTTCTTTTCCATCGCCGTCATAAGCTTCCTTTCTCGCCCGAAATGATGCCGCGCTGGCGCAGGCACTTACGCGTTTCGTCGTCAATGCCGATCGCCGAGAGCACCTCGTCCGTATGCTCACCCAGGACTGGGCCCGCGCCGCCTATTTGTCCCGGAGTGTCGCTTAGCTTCGGCAACACGGCCGGCACCTTCAAGGTCTTGCCGGATAAAAGGTTGATGGTCTGAATCATCTCGCGCGCCTGGTAGTGCGGGTCGGCGACGATGTCCGCGGCGGTGTAAGGATAGCCAACCGGAACGCCGGCCGCGTTCAGTTTTTCCAAGACCTCCGAGACTTCATGCTGCTTCGTCCATTCCTCAATCGTGGCGTCGAGAAATGCGGCTTCCTGGGCGCGTCCGTCGTTGTGCGCAAAGCGTGGGGCATTGGCGAGGTCGTCCCTTCCTATCACGTTCATCAGGCGCTTGAAGATGCCATCGCCATTTCCGCCGATCAGCACGTACTTGCCGCCGCGGCAGAGGTAGGCGTTGGTCGGAGCAATGCCAGGCAGGGCGGCGCCGCTGGGCTCGCGCACCACGCCGAAGTAGTCGTACTCCGGAATCAGGCTCTCCATCATTCCGAACACCGACTCATACAACGCCACATCGATGCATTGTCCTTTCCCGCTGTGCTGGTTGCGATGGTGCAAGGCCAGCAGAACTCCGATTACGGCGTACAGGGCTGAAATCGAGTCGCCAATACTGATGCCGCAGCGCACAGGCGGCCGCCCGGGCTCGCCGGTCAGATAACGCAACCCGCCCATCGCCTCACCGATCACGCCAAAGCCCGGCAGGTCACGATAAGGGCCGGTCTGGCCATAGCCCGAAACCCGGACCATAATCAGCTTGGGGTTCAGCTGCGATAGCTGCTCCCATCCCAGTCCCCACTTCTCCATCGTCCCGGGCCGAAAGTTTTCGATCAGGATGTCGGCATCCTGCAGCAGTTTGCGCAGAATCTCTTGTCCCTCGGGCACCTTCAGATCGAGCGCGACCGATTTCTTATTACGCGACTGCACGTGCCACCACAGAGACGTCCCGCTTTCCAGCTTGCGCCATTTTCGCAAGGGATCGCCAACGTCAGGCGGCTCGATTTTGATGATTTCGGCTCCAAACTCTCCTAGCAGCTTGGCCGCAAACGGGCCGGCAATGAGTTGGCCCAACTCGATAACCTTCAGTCCACCGAGAGCGGCATAACTACTTTTGCTATTCTTCATGATGGCCTTGTCCTGCTTTACAAGATCGAAAGATTTCTTTAATGGCTCGGCCCAGCGAGGCCCTCTTACTTTAGTGATTGAAGCGAACCAATCGCCTTGCCCTTTCCAAAATGGGAGCATCAATCATCTTTCCGTCGACAGTAATCACGCCCGCGTTTACATTCTCGGGCCTATTGAACGCTTCCATGATTCTTTGGGCGAATGCCAACTCGCTTTCGGATGGAGAAAACTCGCGATTAATCACATCCAACTGCTTGGGATGGATGGCGAACTTGCCCCTGTATCCTAATTGCCGCACCATGCGGCATTCATTAACCAATCCCTCTTCATCGTTTAGGTCAGAGTAAACCGAATCGATGGCGAGGACCTTTGCCGCGCCGGCAGCGACTGCAATCGCGGCCCGGGAGTAGGCTGACTCAATACCGTCTCGGGTACGCGGGGTACCCAAGTCTAGAGTGAAATCCTCGGCGCCGAAACACACTGCTTCAACCCTGGGAGAAGCGCTGGCAATCGCATACGCATGAATGATCCCGAGACACGTCTCCAGCAGACACTGGACCTTCACGCTCCCTTCCGGTAATCCTCTCTGCTTCTCAACCCGGCTCAATATGCTGTCCAGTTCCTTCACCTGTGAGGACGACTCTGCCTTAGGAAACAGGATTCCGTACACTCCCTGCTGAACGACGCTATCCAGATCAACATCCAACATGTTCGTGCCCAAACTATTGACGCGTATATAAATGGGCACGTGCGCCGACTGTATGTTCTGTAGCGTCTTGCAGATCGTGGCCCTCGCCGTTTGCTTTTCCGTGAGTGCGACAGCATCCTCTAAGTCCCAAATTACCGAGTCGGCTCCCAACGCCAGAGATTTCAGCAGCATCTTTTCCTTGTCGCCCGGCACAAAAAGCATCGATCGCATAGTTACCCGTACCTCTCATTAGAGCGGCCTTGGAGTTAGTGCATTGCGGAGCCATCCGCCCTGGACTACTCACGCTTCATACTTTGCGCAAAACAGAATCTGCCGTGCGTCTAGGATGAACTGGCCACCATGGCACTCGCCCGCCTGGAGACGAACTCCCGAGTCAATTCCGCATAAGGGTATATCTTGTGCTCGAACACGAGAGGGTCGTGTCCAGGCAGAACATAGTCACAGATCCGTTCCATCTTCTCGAACGTTCGGTAGTACTCCACGAGGTCGTAGTGTATGCCGGAAGGGATGTGCTTGTAGTGTCCGATGCCCTCCCAATTTTGAAACAGACCCAAGGTATCGCTGGCAATCAGGCAGCGGCCGGCGGCCGTGTTGACCACCACTCCCTGGAAACCGGGCGTGTGACCCGGAAGGGTAACGATGTCTATGCCGGGAAAGAGGTTGAAGTCGCCCTCCAGCGCCGTGATTCGCTCATAGCCTTTGAACCATTGCGGAACCATGCCGATCTGGTGCGTTTCGTAGAACGTCCACTGGGTCGGCAGCGGACTGACGGCGCACTGCATTTCGCGCTTCTGAACGTAGATCTTCGCCTTGGTAAACAGCCCGTTATTGAAGCAGTGGTCCCAATGCAAATGCGTGTTCACCACAAGCTCGATGTCTTCGACATTCACGCCAATCTTCTTCAGCGCGGCAGCCGGAGCTTCGTCGGCAGGGCGCCGGATGGGATGGTGATACTTTTTTGCCCATTCTTCGTCGCCCCCGCCTGTATCCACCAGTACCAGCTTATCTTTGCCCTTAATGAGATACATGATGACGGGAGCCACCATCTGAGTCATGAAGTCGACCTGATAGGTTAAGGCGGCTTTATGCATAAACAGAAACTCGCCGACCCGAATTGGGATAATCTCAAAGGTTTCCATGTTGTAACCGCGTCCTCCTCATCTGAACGCTGTCCGCCCAAATTACGCCCATCAAAGCACTCGACCCAGCGCGCCTTGGCAACTGGGTTGTGAATGACTCGTACTGATCGCAACTGCAATGTGATTCTGGTCTGTCAGGGGCGGAAGGAGCATGTCACAAACGCATGAAATTGAGAATTACTATTTCGCTAAGCCCCAGTTCGTCAAACGCGAACTCACCAGCACCGCGGATATCCCTGCGTTTTGGGCTGCTATGTAGAGCAAATTAGCGCGATTCCAACTTCTCACTGCACTGATCTTTGCCACTGCTGGCACTCGAGGACGAAAGATGGTCGACCAATTGCTTGGCGATGACGGATAGAGAGTTATAGTCTCGAACACAGATGTTAATCTTGCGTCGTGCCCAACTTCCGTCGATTGGAACACCGACAATCCGCATAGACCGGATATGCGACTGCGCAGCCTTGTCCGGAAGGATTCCGACACCCAATCCGGCTTCGATCATCCGGCATATCGCGTCAAAGCTATGTACCTGAATACGAACCCGCAGGGTAATTTCCAGTTTCTGCGCAGACTGACAAACCAGCCAATGAAGTGAGCTATCCTGCCGTAGAGACACAATGTCGTATGGGGCAATATCCTGCAAGGTGACCACCGGGCGACTTGCTAATGGGTGGTCGGTAGGCGCTATCAGTATCAGGCAATCCTGGCGGTATGGAAACAGCTCCAAACCTTCGGCCGGAACGTGTCCGTTATAGATTCCGATATCCGTCAGTCCTTCTCTAACGGCGCGAATTATCTCCGCGCTCATCTTTTCTTCCAGATCAATCTTGATCGCCGGATGCTGATGCAGGAATGAGCTAAGATCCTCGGGCATGAACTGTATTATCGAGGAGGTGTTCGCGTAAATGCGCACGTGTCCCCTAACCCCATGACTGTATTCACTCAAGTCCGCATCGAGGCGCTCAAGATTGCTGAGGATGTTGCGCGCGTGGTGCAGCAAGGCATGCCCACCCGGAGTCAATGCAACCCCTTTGGCGAGTCTGTAAAGAAGCTGCACGCCTAATTCTTCTTCCAAGTCGGTAATGCGTTTGCTTACCGCGGCCAACGCCAAATGCTCTCGCTCGGCAGCCTTAGTCAAGTTCAGCTCGTCTGCAATCGTGCTGAAGAGCTTCAGCGTGATGAAATCTATCCGTCGCATGGGATTAGTCGGGTGAAAACTACTCTGGCATGCTGGTTGCAGTTTGCCAAGCGGGAATTCGGTCGGAACCGGCAGCGGGCGGAGTTGACAAATCAGTTGATCCCAGCGCAAAAGTCCAGGTGATTCCAGAGCACCGCAGAACAGTCAGACCCAAATAGGCTGAATCTAAAGAACTTATCCCGTGCTCACTCCTTGCTTCTCCGCTCCGGTATCGGGTATTTCGGTCGGCCTTGCGCATCGCTCACCCGTCCCGGCACCTCGACGATTGCAGCACGGCCGGAAGTTTTGGTCTCGCTTTGAGCGAGATCGATCATTTGATCTAACTAATCATGGCACTTTCGGGCCAGCGTTAAAAGCGAACGTGAATTCGCGGTGGACGAAGGGAGTCTTGGCGAGATGCTAATTGCGTTTTCCTGACGGTTTGCCGAAACTCTGCGCAACGCCGAACGAAGATTGTTTATGCATGCCGAGACGGAGATGTTGCGTTGCGCCATCGTGCGTCATGATTTGGTCTGGTGGGTATAGTAGAAAGAACTAGACTGATGCTCCGCTGAAACCAAAACTGAGAGGCCATTCCGTGGGACGTTTATTGGAAAGCAGCAGCAAGCAATTACTGGCGCAGAACGCTATTCCGGTTCCTCGTAGTTTCGTTGCCGCCAGCCCGCTGGAGGCCAGGGAAAAAGCCGGGCTGCTAGGCGGCGAGGTGGTACTGAAGGCGCTGGTCCCGGTCGGCAAGAGAGGCAAAGCCGGGGCAATCAAGTTTGCCGGCAATCCGGCGATGGCGGGGGAGCTGGCCGCGCAAGTGTTGGGCACCGTTGTCCGCCACTATCCGGTGGAAAAGATTCTGGTGGAAGAGAAACTCGCGATCGAGCGCGAGCTTTTTGTCTCGTTCACGATCGATAAGAAGCTGCGCCGGCATGCCGTTCTGGTCAGCTCGGCGGGCGGCATCGACGTGGAGGAGATCAGCGCCAAATACCCGGAACGTATGAAGATCATCCACATAGACCCATACAAGGGGCTGGCGGATTTCCGGGCGAAGGAGGTTTGGGCCGATCTGGGCCTGGAGGGCACGGTGCTTCGCCAGGCAAGCGACATCCTGCTGAAGCTGTACCGCTTCTTCGTGAAATACGACTGCACGATTCTTGAAATCAATCCGCTGGCGATCACCAAAGACAACAAGGTAATCGCCGCCGCTTCGGTGATGGCCGTGGACGACAGCGCGATGTTCCGCCATCCCGAACTGGCCGATGCGGTGCAAGTGGGCAGCGACCGGGCATGGCGGCCGTTAACGGATTTGGAAAAACAAGTGGTGGAAGTCAACGAAGCCGACCCGTATCGCGGCACGGCTCGTTACACGGAGATGGATGGCGGTGACATCGGTTTCATGTGCGGCGGCGGCGGCGCCAGCCTGATGATGTTCGACGCGCTTCTCTCCTACGGCGGCAAGCCTGCCAATTACACGGAGTTCGGCGGCAATCCGTCGGAGAAAAAGGTCTATGGCCTGGTCATTGGAATCCTGTCAAAGCCGGGCGTGCGGGGCTTGGTCGTCTGCGGCAACATCACCAACAACACGCAAGTCGACGTCTGCTCTCGCGGCATCGTCGCCGCCATCAAGGACAAGGGCATCGATCCGCGGAAGTTCCCCGTGCTGGTCAGGTACGCGGGGGTGAACGACGCGGTGGGGCGCGAGGTGTTCACCGCGGCGGGCATCGAGTACTACGGTGAAGAAATAACCATGACCATGGCCGCCAAAAAGATGGTCGAGAAGATGAAACAGACTTACCCGGGCGCGGAAGACTCACAGGCCGCCCACGGCGCGTAAGGAGGGGAAATTTGGGAATCCTAATCGACCGCAACTCCAGAATCGTCATCCAGGGCATCACCGGCCGGGAAGCATCGATGGTCACCCGGCACATGCTGGCTTACGGTACGCCGGTGGTCGCCGGAGTTACTCCCGGAAAGAAGGGTGAGCAGGTGTTTGGCGTGCCTGTGTACGACACCCTGAAGCAAGCCTGCCGCGCGCACGAACTAAACACCGCGCTGATCTATGTGCCGCCTGCCTTTGTGCTGGATGCCGTGTTGGAGACCTTGGCAAATGGCATCAAGTTGATGGTCATCATCACCGAGAACATTCCGCAGCACGACGCCGTCAAATTACTAATGGAGGCCGACAACGCCGGAGCACGAGTCATCGGCCCCAATACGGTTGGAGTTATCAATCCTAAAGAACGGGCCAGGCTTGGCGCTATCGGCGGAGACAACGTGGAGCGCTGCTTCGTGCCTGGCTGCGTCGGCGTGATTTCGCGCAGCGGCGGCATGACGGCGGAAACCTCTTACATGGTCAAGCGCGCGGGATTGGGAGTGAGCACCGCAATCGGCATCGGCGGAGATTCCTTGATCGGCTCGACCCCCAGAGACCTGCTTGCGCTCTTCGAAAACGATCGTGAAACCCGGGCGGTGGTTACTTTCTCCGAGCCCGGCACCAGCTTTGAAGAGGACACGGCGGAATTCATTATGGAAGGCGGCTTCACCAAGCCCTTGATCTCCTATATTGCGGGCAAGTTTACGGAGAGCATGCCGGAAGGAACCATGTTTGGACACGCCGGCGCAATCATCGAGGGCGGCAAGGGCAAGCCTTCCAACAAAGCTCGCGCGCTAAGAGAAGCCGGGGCTCACGTGGTGGAGCAATACGACGACATCGTCGGCACGCTGCAAAGCCTGAGACTGGGATAAAGAGGCAACCACCTCACGTTAGCCAAAAGAAGGCGAACGTGGGGCACCTGCGCAATTTCGTCTGCTCAGCGTTCGAGAAACGAAATCGAATTGTCTGCAACTCACCTAGCCTGGGGGTATCTCTGTCGATTTCGTCATGTGGGCCACCGCCCGAAGTGCATGGGCAAACGTATGGCACCCGGCTCAGCGGGTGACGGGACTCGGGTCGGTTTCGCAAGACGCGCGCAGCACTTTCACTGCACGGCGCCACGGCTTATTCTCGAAGAGCTCTCCCAAAAACTGGAGCAGGAATGCAAAAGCGAGCATGATGAGCGCCGCGATCAGCCGCAGTACGAAAAACGTTGCCATAATTCCTCCATTCACTTCATTGGATTCAGCAGCTCGTAAAACTGGGATAAAAGGTTCGTAAAGAATCGCTAAATTGGATTAAGAGCCCTAATTTCATTGGCTTGAGCGCCTTGAAGTAGTGGGGTTGAGCGCCCTGAGCAAATAGGGATTTGAGTTCGCTGATGCCGAGGATTGGCTGCCAGCTTTTTTCCCGGTGTAGCGCGGCAGGAGCTTACATCTCAAAGCCGTTTTGCTGCCTCCAACTAGAAACCTGGGAGGCGATTCAAGCCTCCCAAAAAAAAGAGGTGAACCGATGGAATGGATTTCTCCCGATTTTGAAGAAGTCAGCCTTTGCTGCGAAATCAACTGCTACGCGACTGCGGAACTTTAGACCGGTAGTTCCCGGTGATTATCAAACTGCTCGGCACGGCGGCTGGCGGCGGATTTCCCCAGTGGAATTGCGGATGTCCCAATTGCTCAGGGGTACGCGCCGGCCGGATACGTGCCACACCAAGACTACAGTTGCAGGTTGCCGTCAGTCTGGATGGCGTTTGCTGGATGTTGCTCAACGCCTCTCCAGACTTGCGCAGCCAGATTGAAGCAACGCCGGAACTTCATCCGCGCGGAGTGCGGGGAACGCCCATCGAAGGCGTGGTGTTGACTTCGGGCGACCTCGACCAGGTTCTGGGGCTGCTTCTGCTGCGCGAACTTACGCCTTTGCGGATCTATTCGTCCGCCTCCGTCAGGCGGATCGTGCGCGAAGACAACGCGTTCTTTCACATGCTCTCGCAGAACCCGGAACAATCGCGGTGGACGGACATCCGCCCGCAGCAGCCGTTCGCGCCTCTTCCGGGCTTGTGCTGCCGCGCCATCCCGTTGGGCGGCGGCTATCCGCGCTGGGTCCCGGAGGATCGTGGACGCGCGCTCAACCCAGGCGAGTCCGTGTTTGGACTGATCTTAGAATGTACCGCCGAAGGCACCGACCAGGCCGGACGACCGGGCCGGCTTGCCTATATGCCCGCGGTTGCGCAGTACACCGACGAACTGCTTGCGGAACTGGATCTGTGCGATGTGGTTCTGCTCGACGGCACTTTTTGGAGCGATGACGAGTTGCAAAGGGTTGACCCTGCGGCTCGAAGCGCACGCCAAATGGGACACGTCCCGCTTGGAGGCCCCGGCGGAGTACTGGACGTGGCGAAAGGACTACGCCGGCCGCGGAAGATTTTTGTCCACATCAACAACACAAATCCGATCCTGGATGAAGACAGCCCGCAATTTGCGGAAGTGAAGTCGGCGGGTTGGGAGGTTGCAAAAGACGGATGGACACTAGGCAGCTAACTCTGGAAACCGCAGCGGAGACGGAGTTGCTCTCGCGCGAGGAGTTCATGGCAAGGCTGGAGGCTGTGCTTACGGAGCGCTACCACCACCAGCATCCCTTCCACCTGCTGATGCACGAAGGGCGGTTGACGAAGGGTCAGCTCCAGGCATGGGCGCTGAACCGTTACTACTACCAGAGCGTGATTCCGCGCAAAGACGCCATCGTGCTATCCCGGGCCGACGACCCCGAATTCCGCCGGGCATGGCGGAAGCGAATCGTGGACCACGACGGAAGCCAAAGCGGCGAGGGCGGCATCGAGCGCTGGATTCAGTTGGCGGAAGCGACCGGGCTTGATCGGGCTCGCGTCATGTCGTGCAGCGAGATACTTCCGGGGGTTCGTTTCGCCGTCGAGGCATATCTCCATCTCGTCTCGCGCGGCAGCTTCCTGGAGGCGGTCGCGTCGTCGCTGACGGAGATGTTCAGCTATAAACTCATCGCTTTGCGCATAGACCGTCTGCAAGAGCATTACCCGTGGCTCTCCCACGGTCTCAGCTACTTCACGGCAAGATTGACCCAGGCGCCGGAAGACGCCGAGTTCGCTTCCAACTGGGCCTTCATGCACGCGCCAACACGCCACGAGCAAGAGCTGGCGATCGCTGCGCTGCGGCGTAAGTGCGACATCCTTTGGGCGCAGCTCGATGCCCTTTATTACTCCTACGTGACCCCGGGATGGGTTCCGCCGGGCGCATTCAAGCCGGAGACGGAATAGATGTTCGCGAAGCTATCACCCTTCACGGGATATACCTTACGCGAAACTGGTAGACCGGAGACAACGTAATGACTCTCGCTCCCAATGTTAAGTTGGCCCTCGCCGTCGGCTGCAGGCTGCGGGAGGTGGAAGGTCAACCGCCAGTGCTGCTGATGCCGGAGGCAGTGCTGCGACTGCGCGGCGCCGGGGCGGAGATCGTGCGCCGCATTGGTAACGGCCGAACCTTCGCCGAACTGCTGGGCGAGCTGCACGCGGCCTTTCCAGAGGCTGGCGAGCGCCTGGATCGGGATACGGAAGAGTTCGTGCGCCGGCTGCACGAAAAGAGAATCATCGAAATCACAGCCTGAACCAGGCATCAGAATGGATTTGTCGAAATGAAAGCGCCGCTTTCGATCATCTGCGAGCTGACTCATCGCTGCCCCTTGCGTTGCGTCTACTGCTCCAATCCTCTGGAGCTGGCTGCGCGCTCGCTGGAGATGACGACAGCCGAGTGGGCCGCGACCATGGAGCAGGCGGCGGAGCTTGGCATTCTGCACGCGCATTTCACCGGCGGCGAACCGTTGGCCCGGCCCGACCTGAACGCGATTGTCGCGGCTGCGCGCCGAGCCGGCCTGTATTCAAACCTGATAACCAGCGGCATTGGAATGACCGAAGCGCGTCTCGACAGCCTGCTGGAGGCTGGTCTCGACCATGTGCAGCTTAGCTTCCAGGGCCGCGACGAACTACAGGCGGATGAGATTGCCGGCACGCGCTCGCATGCCTACAAGCTGAAAGTGGCGGAGTGGATTCGCTCGCGAAGAGTGGCCTTTACCGTCAATCTGGTGGTGCATCGTCGCAACCTGGATGAGCTGGCGGAGCTGATTGCCTTCTGCGCATCTCTCGGTCCGCAACGGCTGGAAATTGCCAACGTTCAATACTACGGCTGGGCGCTGGAGAACCGTGCGGCCCTGATGCCGACGCGCGCCCAGATGGAGCGATCCGTCGAGATCGTGGAAAGCGCCAAGCGAGCTCTCGCGGATAAGCTGCGAATCGACTTTGTGCCACCGGACTACTACGGCAGCCAACCGAAAGCCTGCATGGGCGGATGGGCCAGCCAAACGCTGATCATCGACCCGGCCGGAAGGGCGTTGCCGTGCCATGCGGCCGGCGTTCTCCCTGGATTGAAGTTCGATTCCGTCCGCGAGAAGCCGCTTCGCTGGATCTGGACCGACTCGCCGGCGATGAACAAATACCGGGGAGACGACTGGATGGCAGAGCCGTGCAGAAGCTGCGAGCGCAAGACGGTCGATTTTGGCGGATGTCGCTGCCAAGCTTATCTTCTCACCGGGAACGCAGCCAACGCCGACCCGGTGTGCGCTCTCTCGCCGCATCATGAGCTTGTGAAGTCGATTGCCGCCGCCGAATCCACCCCGACGTGCGCAACCACGGCCCATGTCGTGGACCCCACCTCCATTTCTCCGCGCGCCGAAGCCGCCGGGAAATCGCCCGGATGGGTCTACAGAATATTCAACTCTCCGCCTGGCATCCCGAAAGCTGACGCGGCCCAGGCAAATGCGGGCCGGACTGAGAGCTGCGAGCAACCAGCGACCGCAACAACCACACATTAGCTCCGCCTGCAGCTCCGCAAATATGGGCCGCCATTCCACTAGCCAAGGCCCGTACCCTGCTCAAAATCGGCGCATATAATCACGGAAATTCTGATATTCTTGCGCAATACCTGGATGATAATCCGGAGGCCTTTCGGGACTTCCCTATCTGGCCGGTACGATTTCCAATAGCACTGCGTTCCAACATCGGCGAACGTGGAGAGCAGTAATCGATGGAACAATTCTTTCAGCAAGTAACAAACGGACTGGCTGTGGGCGGCATTTACGCATTGGTGGCGCTGGGCTACACCATGGTTTATGGCGTGCTCAAACTCATCAACTTCGCTCACGGCGACCTCTTCACTGCCGGCGCCTTTCTTGGCCTGACGCTGGTCACCACTTTTGCCATGCTGGGAGGAGCCGGAGGCGTGGTGGGAGTCGGCCTTCTCATTTTGATTGTCATGGTGCTGGTGGCTTTCCTGGGCGCCGTACTGGAGCGAACCGCCTATAAGCCACTGCGGAAATCTCCGCGGCTTTCGGTGGTGGTATCGGCTCTGGGAGCGTCAATCTTCCTGCAAAATGCCATCATGCTCATCTATGGAGCGCGTTTTCTGGTGTTCCCGCAGGACATTCTCCCCAGTATCCCGATCCATATTTTCGGGGTCTACATTCCGCTGATCCGCATCCTCGTCCTCGGCCTGTCGTTTCTCATGATGCTGGGGCTGTATCTGTTCATTCAGAAGACCAGGATTGGCACGGCGATTCGCGCGGCTGCGATCGATCAGGGCGCGGCGAGCCTGATGGGAATCAACGTCGATCGCGTCATTCTTACGGTCTTCCTGCTGGGTCCTGCCCTGGGTGGCGCCGCGGGACTGCTGGTCGGTCTTCAGTATGGCAACATCAACTTCCTCATGGGCTGGTCCTATGGGTTGAAGTCGTTCACCGCCGCCGTTCTGGGAGGCATCGGCAACATACCGGGCGCCATGGTCGGTGGACTTCTGCTTGGGGTTCTTGAAGCTTTGGGTTCGGCTTACATTTCCACTTCGTGGAAGGACGCCATCGCCTTTTGCGTGTTGATTGCTGTGCTGATCGTGCGGCCCACCGGTATCCTGGGGGAACGCGTAGCGGAGAAAGTATGAGGTTGAGCAGAACGGGGGTTTTTTATGTAGTTTTGACCCTGCTGCTCGCCGCCTCGCCGTTCGTCCTGAACGTTTACTGGCTTGACGTGCTGAACAGCGTGGGCCTCTACGCAATCCTGGGGCTCAGTCTGAATATCATTCTGGGCGACGCCGGGCTGTTTAACCTGGGCCATGCCGCGTTCTACGCGGTGGGGGCCTATACGACAGCCATCCTGAATACACGCTACCAGAT
The DNA here is from genome assembly GCA_050015355.1 of Candidatus Korobacteraceae bacterium. Taxonomy (GTDB): domain Bacteria; phylum Acidobacteriota; class Terriglobia; order Terriglobales; family Acidobacteriaceae; genus CAWBRT01. The sequence continues at coordinate 78,767 of JBEKBO010000001.1, forward strand.
CCCCGTGGTGTGGCTGCTGCCGGTGGCGGCACTCGCAGCGGGACTGTTTGGCCTCATCGTTGTGCGTCCCATCATTCGCCTTCGCGGTGACTATCTGTGCATCGTGACGGTTGGCGTGGGAGAGATCGTCCGCATTGCGCTCATCAATGACGTTTTCGGGCTGACCGGAGGGTCCAACGGGATTCTCGGAATTCAGCGGCCGCACCTGTTTGGCTTCATCATCCGCCGGCCAATGCATTTCTTCTTCTATATCTGGGCGTTTGTCGGGCTGAGCGCGTTCCTGTTTTCCCGTCTGCAGCACTCGCGCTTCGGACGGGCGCTGAACTATCTGCGGGAAGACGAGGTCGCGGCGGAAGGCAGCGGCGTCAACACGGCTCACTATAAACTCGCGGCGTTTGTTCTGGGAGCGGCTTGGGCGGGAATGGCTGGAAACATTTTTGCCACCAAGATGACCATCATCGCGCCGGAATCATTCAGCTTTTGGGAATCGGTGCTGATGTTCGCCGTGGTCATTTTGGGCGGAGCCGGAAGCGTGCCGGGCGTGCTGGTGGGCTCGTTTCTGATCATCGGGCTTCCCGAGCTGTTTCGCGGCTTCGCCGATGCCCGCATGCTGATCTTCGGGGCCGCCATGATCCTGATGATGATTTTCCGCAGTCAGGGGATCGTGCCGGCACACGTGAGGCCTTATTCGCTCGAGGGACTTGCGAAGGCGGAAAGCTCCGTGCCGGCGCCAGCGGCTGGCTCCGACGCTTCCGAGAACATGCAGCCGGTAAAGGAGGCGCAATGAGCCTCCTGGGCATTCGTTCGCTCACCAAGCGCTTTGGAGGACTGGTAGCGGTCAAGAACGTCTCCTTCGACGTGGAAGCCGGATCGATTGTCGGCTTGATTGGCCCCAACGGAGCCGGTAAGACTACGGTCTTTAATCTCATCACCGGGATCTACCGCCCCGATGAAGGGGAGATTAACTTCCAGGGAAAGTCGATTGCCGGTCTGACGACTCACCGTATCGTTTCCGGCGGTATTGCGCGCACCTTCCAGACGATCCGGCTTTTTCAGAACCTTTCAGTGTTGGACAACGTATTGGCGGGACGCCACTGCCGGATGAAATCCGGAGTATTGGGCGCCATGCTGCGATATCCGCGTGAGCGCCGCGAGGAAAAAGCGGCGCTGGTCGCGGCCGTGCAGGCTCTGGATTTCGTGCGGCTGCGCGCCGAAGCACAGAACCTGGCGAAGAATCTCGCTTACGGGAATCAGCGGCTACTCGAGATTGCCCGTGCCCTCGCGACCAAGCCGCAGTTGGTGATTCTGGACGAGCCCGCCGGCGGCATGAATGAACAGGAGACCGCCAGCCTGATTTCCTTGATCCGCAAAATGCGGGATCAAGGGGTCACCGTGCTGCTGATAGAACACGACATGAGCTTGGTGATGCGCGTGTGCGAAAAGATCGTGGTGCTCGAGTACGGCTCGAAGATAGCCGAGGGGAGTCCGCAGGAAATCAAGAATGACCAGGAAGTGATCAGGGCTTATCTTGGCGCCGAGCAAGAGGATTGAATGCTTCTTCAAGTAACCGATCTTCACGTGAAATATGGAAATATCGAGGTGCTTCACGGCATCAACCTGCAGGTTGGGCAAGGCGAGATCGTCACCATCGTCGGCGCAAACGGGGCTGGGAAATCAACTACTCTGCTTACCATCAGCGGCTTGGTGAAGCCCTCCAAGGGAACCATCCTGCTGGAAGGACGACCGCTGGAAAAGATGCGAGCGCACGAAATCGTCGAGGCGGGAATCGCGCAGGTGCCCGAAGGACGGCGGATTTTCGGCACGTTGACGACCCAGGAAAATCTCGGCCTCGGCGCATTTACGCGAAACGATCCGCAGAAAATCAAGAAGAATCTCGATTGGATCTATGGGCTGTTCCCGATACTTTCGGAGAGGAAACAGCAACTTGCGGGAACCTTGAGCGGCGGCGAACAACAAATGCTCGCCATCGGCCGCGGGCTCATGAGCGAACCCAAGGTGCTGCTCATGGACGAACCGAGTTTGGGCCTTGCTCCGCTACTGGTTCGGACCATTTTCCAAACCATCAAAGAGATCAATGCCGCCGGCGTGACCGTAGTGCTGGTGGAACAAAACGCGCGCGCCGCCTTGAAGCTGGCTCATCGAGGGTACGTCTTGGATCTGGGCAGGATTGCGGCCGAAGACTCGGCGGCGGCCCTGCTCGCCGATCCCAAGGTCCAGAGCGTATACCTCGGAGGACACGCGCGCGCATAGCCTCTAACCGGATTATTCACGAAGGCTCCGGTGCTTGGGTAGCGCAGGCCTTCAGGCCTGCTCCACCCAGGTCATGAATAATGCGCGGCAACGGTGTCACTGCTTCCGGCTTGAGTTGTCTCGATAGGCGACTCCCAGCAACTCTTCGAAGACGCAGATCATCGCTCCCTTGTCCTGATCGCCATAGCCCTTGAGCAAAGCCGCCTGGTAGGTCGCGGTCGCCGCCCCTAACACTGGCATCGGGATACACAGATTGGCGGAGATTTCCGCGCCACTGACCAGGTCTTTGTAAGCGTGTTTCATCGCGTAACCGTCCGAGAAACTGTTCTTGAGAATTCGCGGCAGAAAGAACTCCGAAGCGTAGCTCTTACCGGTACCGCTGTTGACGACCTGACCGACTTTCTCCGGGTCCAGTCCGAGTTTCACGGCCATGGGAAGAACCTCTGCCAGCGCCGCGGCATTGATGTCGAACAGAAGCTGGTTGATCAGCTTGGTAAGCTGGCCGCTGCCGGTGCCGCCCATGTAGAGGATTTTGTTGCCGATGCAATTGAGGAAGGGCCTGACCGTCTCGAGAATTTTCTCGCTGCCTCCGCACATCACCGTGAGAGTGCCTTCCTGCGCCCGCGCCTCCATGCCGGAGACGGGAGCGTCGAGAAAGCTAACGCCTCGCGCCTCCAGGCGCTTTGCCAACTCCAGCGTGGCCGTATAGCTCATGGTGCTCAGGTCCACGACAATCTGCCCTTTTCCGAGCTTATCGATGATTCCATTCCGCCCCACCAGCACATCCTGTACCGCTTGCGTGCCCGGAAGACTGAGGAAGACGATCTCAGCCTGTACGACTTCCGCAAGGTTCGTAGTGGTTCGAACACCCTTCTGCTCGAACTGCAGGAAACTATCTTTCTTTAGATCAGTGACGGTGAGTTCAGCTCCGCTCTTGAGCATATTCATCGCCATGTGCTTGCCCATCTGCCCCAGACCAACAAAACCGATCTTCATGTTGCCGCGCTCCGTGAATAGTAGATAAATTTTCTCGCCACGCTGATCCTAATCTCGAAGGGCCCAAATGAAATACTTTCGAGGGCCGAAACTCAGCCTGAGTGGGGCAAAACCTTGCCGGGGTTCATGATGCCCAATGGATCGAGCGCGGCCTTGATGCGGCGCATGGTCTCCAGTTCCGCGCCTCCACGCCACTCCTCCATCATGTAGGGCTTGATAAGGCCAATTCCGTGTTCCGCCGAAAAGCTGCCATCAAACTGACGGACGACTTCGTTGACCGTGTCCATGATGGCGTGATCCTGGCTCATGAAACTTGCACGGTCACCTCCGGCAGGCTGTTCGATGTTGAAATGAATGTTACCGTCGCCCATGTGCCCGAATGGAACGACGCGAACACCCGGAAACCGCCGTTCACACGCCGCCTTGGCGAGGGTAATGAACTCCGGCACCTTTGAGACCGGAACCGATACGTCATTCTTGACCGAAGCGCCCTCGCGCTTCTGAGCGTCAGGCATTTCTTCCCTCAGCTTCCACAAGGCCGCCCGTTGGGCCGAGCTCGCCGCGAGAACGGCGTCCACAACAATGCCGCTCTCCAGCGCCTTCCCCAGCACTTCCTCCAATCCCTCGCGCAATCCGGAATCGGGAGAAGCGCCCGCGAGTTCCACCAGGACATAGTGATCGGCCCGCTGCTCCAGCGGAAACTGCGCGTCGGGAAAATGTTTCAGCACAAGTTCCAGGCCCGCGCCGGAGATGTATTCGAATGCCTGAATGGAGTCGTGGTGAAATCCGCGACACAACACCAGCAGCTCCAGCGCCGCGTGCACCGAGGGAACAGCGCAAAAAGCCAAGGCCAGATTGCGCGGTCGCGGCACCAGTTTCAAGACTCCGGCGGTGATGATGCCGAGCGTACCTTCGGCGCCGACGAACAGTTGGCGGAGGCAGTATCCGGTGTTGTCTTTCCGCAAGCGCCTGAGGCCGTTCCAGATGCTTCCGTCGGGCAAAACGACCTCCAATCCCAGCACCTGATCGCGCGCATTTCCGTAGCGAAGGGTATTGTTTCCGCCCGCATTGGTGGACAGAACTCCGCCGATCTGCGCCGACCCTTCCGAGGACATGGACAACGGCAGCATGCAATCCTGGGCGATGGCCGCTTCCTGCGCCGCCTTGAGAGCGACGCCGGCTTCGATCGTCATCGTCAGGTCCACGGGGTCCAATTCCCGGATTCGGTTCATCCGCGAAAGCGACAGCACAAGCTGAGTGCCGTCGGCGCTGGGCGTGGCGCCGATCACCATACTGGTATTGCCGCCCTGAGGGACAATCGCGATACGCCTGGCGGCGCATAGCCTGACGACGGACGCAACTTCAGCGACGGTCGCGGGGCGCACGACGGCAAACGTGTTGCCTTTGTAGAGCTGCCGCCAATCTTCACAATAGGGGGCAGTATCGCTGGGATCGAAAAAACAACCTTTCTCTCCGACGATGCCGGTTAATGCCAAACGAAGTTCCGCGGATTCTACAGATGCAAGTTGGCTTTGAGACATGTGGCTCCTTCGAGAGCTACAGCCCGCATTCTTGTTGGCTGTGGACGGCGCGGCTGACATGATCTCTTTTGAGACTAGACTGATGCCTAACCCAAGACATATGAGCCGTAGCAAAGAGCTGTCATGTAAGCCGCGCCCCTTCAAAAGAACTATTTGTGAAACAGCCTCTAATCAGTCGACTGCGGCGCGTTTTCTGCTTTCAATTCCACGGTGACCGCAAAGTCCGGACAGATTAGGAAGCACTTCATGCAGCCATTACAGTTCTCGTCCTGCTTGGCGTTCATGTAGAGATAGCCGGCCTGATTAAACAAGCCGGAACTTTCAAAGACGCCCTCGTCGCACACTTCGCGGCAATAGTCACACTCCTTGCACAGGGCTGAATTCACTTCGACTTTGAAACGTTTTTTCCCGGCCTGCGTCATACCGTCACGACTCTCTTTTCGCTTGCCTTCCGTTTCCTATTCCACGGGCGAAAACTCCGCTTCATGCGACAGCGGCAGTCTGCTCGGAGATGCCCTTCAATGGCCGATCCGGACGAACAAAGGCCCAAGCGGTTGCGCCAACGATCCCGGACAAAGCAGTCACCAGGATAGCGGCTTTCCAACCCCATCCGGTAGCGACCCAGGCGACAATGATCGGGGCCATGCCGCCGATCAGGTTGCCCAGGAAGTTCATCCAGCCGGAGACCGATCCGGAGAACTTGCCGCCCAGATCGGAGGCGCTCGTCCAACTGGAGTTCATGCTGAATCCCAGGAACGCCAGCGCCACCGAAAGCCAGAAGATCGTCGGCACCTTGCCATCGGAGATGGCGGTCATATACAGGCCCAGGCAGCACATCAACTGCCCGACGCCGCCGAACCAGGCGCGCGCCTTTGAGGTCGCCAGCTTGCGCCCGATCACGTAGTCGGTCGCCAGGCCGCAGATGACGTTGCCGATGGCGAACGAGAGTTCCGGAATGGCCGCCGCGAATCCCATCGCCTTCAGCGAGAAGTGATGGGCCTCCAGCAGGTAAACGGGAAGCCAGGCGATGAACACGTAGGAGACGAAGTTGGCGGTGCCCAACTGACAGCCGATGCACCAGAACTGCGGCGAGCGCAGGAACTGGCTCCAGGGGGCCAGCGCCTTCTTTTGATTCGGGGCGGCAACTGGTTGTCCGTCGGCGATGTGATCCAGCTCCGCTTGGTTGACGAAACGGCTCTCGTGCGGATACGTCCGAATCATCACGTAATACGCCAAGGCGATGAAGACGCCGATTCCGCCGCAGACCCAGAACACGGAGCGCCAGCCGTAGTGAATCACCAGCATGGTGCACACCGGGATGCCGAAGACCGGACCGAGTTTGGAGCCCATCAGCATGATGCCTACGGCACGGCCGCGCTCACGCTTTGGAAACCAGTTGAAGATGGCGGTGTTCAGGCCGGGATAAGCGGGCGCCTCGCCGATGCCGAACATGGCCCGAATCACCACCCACGTCCCAAAGGTGCTACAGGCCGCGGTCAGCGAGGTAAAGATCGACCACCACGCGAGCGAGAGCGGGACAATCTTGCGGTGCCCGAAGAACTCCACCAGCGTGCCGGAGGGAATCTGGAAGAGGGCATACGACAGGAAGAACACGGTTTGAAAGAACCCGAGCTGCACCTTGGTGAAGTGAAGCTCCTTCATGATCGACGGGGCCGCCACGGCCAGGTTGACCCGGTCCAGATAGTTCATGAAGATCATGAGCATGGCAAAAAACGCCAGCACCCAGCGGTAGTTGGTCCGCTTCACCGGCAGCGTGGATTGCGACGATTGAACGGCGTCCGGTTTTTGATCGATAGTAGCGCCCATGTTCCCTCCGCGACCTCGCCTTTCTGTTGCAAATACTAAATGCCGGCGGCCCGGCCCTTGCCCAGGAGCTGTCTTCCACGCGCTTCTTCAGTTGCGAGCGACTCGCGCACGGCAGTAATCATTTCGCTGAATGTCTTGGTGACAATGGCCCCGGCTTTGGCCAGGGCCGTGTATTTCGACGCGCTCGATCCGGTTCCTCCCGAGATGATCGCACCCGCATGGCCCATCCTCTTTCCGGCGGGCGCCGTCTGCCCCGCGATGAAGGCGATCACCGGTTTCGGGTAACCAGTCTCCAGGTACTTGGCGGCCAGTTCCTCGCCGGTGCCGCCAATCTCGCCGACCATGACCACGACTTTGGTTTCGTCATCGGCGGCGAACTCCTTGAGCACATCGATGAAATCCATGCCGCGGATTGGATCGCCGCCGATTCCAATGCAGGTGGTTTGCCCGATACCCATTTCCGTGAGCGTTGCCCCGATGTCGTGGGTTAGCGTCCCGCTGCGGGCAACCACGCCGACCGGACCCGGGCTGTAAATTGAACCGGGCATGATGCCGACCTTGGTTTTTCCGGGGCTGATAACGCCGATCGTGTTTGGCCCCACAATCCTGACTCCGCGCTCAATGGCCAATTGCTTCACGTAAGCGGTATCGTGAATCGGAACAAACTCACTGATGACGACGACCAGCTTGATACCGCTTTCAATAGCCTCGATGGCGCATTCCTTCGCCGCATACGGTGGCACGAGCACCAGGGTCGCATCGATGGCCGTATGTTCCAGCGCCTCCGGGACGGTGTTGTAAACGGGCACGCCGCCAACCTTGGAGCCGCCTTTTCCGGGCGAAATGCCAGCCACCAGATCCACGCCGTAATCGAGCATGTACTTGGTGTGCAGGCCTCCCATTTTTCCGGTAATCCCCTGCAACAGCACCTTTGTTTTCCGGTTGATCAGAATCGCCATCTTACGCGCCCTTTCCCACAAGTCCTACGATTTGCACGACCGCCTCTTCCGTGGTTCCAAATTTCACAACCGGAATATTCCGGTCTTCGAGCAGCTTCCAGCCTTCATCCTGTGAGTGGCCGCGCATCTTGACCAGGATTTTAACCGTGGGCTTGTCTTCGTCGATGACGTTTGCGATTCCTCTGCCCATCCATTCGCAGTTATTAATACCGCCAAAGGCGTTTACCAAAACGCCTTTCACGCCCGGGGTCGCCAGGCAGATGCGCAAAGCCTCCGCCATCTTCTCGCTTGAAATGCCGCCGCCGGTATCCAAGAAGCAGGCGGACGTGGCCCCGTAGTGCGAGATCAAGTCCATGGTGGCCATCGCCAGACCGGCGCCGCTGCCCAAAACGGCGATATTGCCCTCCAGTTGCACGTAATTCAGGCCCCCGTTTCTGGCCCGTGCCTCCAGCGGCGTACCTGCCTCGAAACGCGGGACGATCTGTTGCCGGGCCAGCGAGGAGTCATCGATCACCATCTTCGAATCGATGGCCACGACTTCTCCCTGGCGAGTGATGACCAGCGGATTGATTTCAGCCGTGGTGGCGTCGCTGCCGTGGAAGACTTCGATCAGCTTTTGCAGGACCTGCGCGACTTTCGGCAGCAGGTCGGCTTGCAATCCCGAGCCTCTCAGAAAGTCGACGATTCTAAAGCCTCGCACCGGCTGCGTAGGCGGCAGATGCATTCTCAGAACCTTCTCCGGCGTTGTTCTCGCCACCTCTTCAATGTCCATGCCTCCGCTGGTCGAGAACATCAGCACCGGAAGCCCATTCTGCGGATCGAAGGTGGCGCCGGCATAGAGTTCCTGGGCGATCTCGATTTTTTCGCTGAGCAACACGCTTTCCGTTTTTTCGCCTTGGATGACCAAGCCAAGAATTCGCCCGGTATGCTCGATCAATTCGGCCTGGTTGGCCGCAATTCGCACCCCGCCTGCCTTGCCGCGTCCGCCCGTCAGCACTTGCGCTTTGACCACGACTGGGTAGCCGAGCGTTTCGACCGCTTTCAGCGCTTCTTCAACCGACCGAACCAACACTGCCGCAGAAACTTTTATGCCGTACTTGGCAAAGATCTCCCGCCCCTCATGTTCAAAGAGCCGCATAAATTCCCTTCCGTTGGATCAGCTTCTTTGTTCCGTCCAATTATTGCAGATGGCGTCGCATGTCGGCAGGACAATTGTCACAAATGCGAGAACGGCGCAGGTGTAGAGTGTCCACCCCAGAAAACAGTCCACACGGGGCAAAACTCCGGCTGGCCCGAGCTTCGCCGCGCGATTCGACGGCTGCCTGCGTGGCGGCGACCTGGCGCATCCCTGCAAAAAAAGCGGCTAGCGGTACAATCGGGCAGAGAGATGGAGGAAAGATGCACTGGGGAAGAATGCTTACGGCAAAGGTGATCGCGGGTCTGTTGGCAATGGCCGTGCTTGGCTCCTGCGAATCCTTACACGGTGCCTTCGCCAAGCTTAGCGGGCAAATGTCTATCACCAGCGATACTCTTCCCGCTGCCAGCAATCAGGAGGGCTACCGAGCCGCGCTCGTCGCCGAAGGGGGCACGGCACCATATAAGTGGATTCTGCTGGACGGGTGGCTTCCCGCCGGACTGAAGCTGCAAGATGACGGTGTCTTGACGGGGACTCCCGAATTGCCAGGAGAGTTCTATTTCACGGTTCAGGCAACGGACGCTTCAGACCCCGTCCGAAGTGTCAGCAAGTTGCTAAAGCTGCGCGTCTCATCGCCAGGACTATCGATCGTCACCAGCAATTCCGAGCTTCCGTGGGGGCGGGTAGGCACCGACTACCAGGCAAAGCTCACGGCATGGGGCGGTCTGAAGCCGTATGCCTGGAGAGCGCCTGATCCCCTTCCTCCGGGATTAAAGTTGCAAAATGACGGGAGCCTTTCGGGCACGCCGGCACAGGGCGGCGATTTTGCTTTCACGGTCCAGCTTTCCGACCTCAGGCAAAGCGCAAATAGAAGGTTCCGCGTTCACATCAGCCCAGCGCAAGTCGATGCTTTCGGGGGAGTCATAGCCTTGCCCTCGCCTCGGGGAGCAACCGGCCGGTGGCGCACCGAGAAGATCGGTAAACGCTGGGTTCTGGTCACCCCGGCCGGCCACGCTTTCTGGATGGTCGGCATTTGGGGAGTCACCGGCGATACCAGCCCGGACGAGCGCGGCGGCAACTACAATCAGCGGACATCGGCGAAGTACGGAAGCCCGCAGACGACCTGGCTCCAGGCAAACAGGCGATTGCGATCCTGGGGCTTTAATTCGGTCGGACCTTGGAGTTACCGGATGATTCTGCCCATCAACTTTGAGGCGGAGTGGGGCGGAACGCAACCGGTGAAGTTTCCCTATACAGCTAGAGGCGTGGACTCTTCCGATCATGGGCGCGCAGCCGGGCTGTTCAAGAACCTTTACGCCGGCCTCGATAAAGACATGGCGCACTACATTTGGCACACGGCCAATTTCCCCGATGTCTTTGACCCCGCGTGGGTCAGCAACACGCATCGTCAATACGCTACTGACAGCTCCCTTGCTTGGCAGTCGAAGTCGCCCTATTTCATGGGCGCCTTTTCCGACGAGACTGACAATCTGTTAGGCTTCGGCCCCGGCCCTGAGTTCACCACCGATCCCCCTGGTAAGACTCACCAACATCTGGGCTATATCGCGCTGGTGACCGCCCCAGTCCAGTTCACGAACCCTTATTCTTCGCCGGCCGGCCAGCGCTATGGGGACACAAAGGTTTACACGAAATATGCTCTGCGAGACTTCCTGAAGGTGAGATACGGAAGTATCGAGGCGCTGAATGCGGCATGGCTTTCCAGCTATACGACCTTCGACAGCGATGGTGGATGGCCAACCGGAAGCGGGTTGCTGGACGAGAATGGAAGAACGACGCACAAATGGTTGGGAACAGCGGACCCGATATTGCCGCGTGACGCAGGCGCAGCTCCAAATATGGTGAAGGACCTGGATGAGTTTCTATACCTGATGACGCGGCAATTGCTTTCGGTGCAGCGGGACGCATTTAGAGCGGCAGTCCCGAACGGTTTGTTTTTTGGGCCCACGTATCTGGGCAACTGGTTTGCCCCGGCGCGAGCTCCCATCTACCGCGCCGCTGGCGAGATCCTTGACGTGCTGAGCGTGGCTACGGATTGCAGTCAGGCGCAACTGGACTTTATAACGCGCGCCGCCGGGGATGTTCCGCTGATCATCTGGGAAGGCATGGTGGCAAACCCGGACTCCAGCCGTTGGCGCCATACGGACTCCGACGTTGCCTCCGCGTCGTGGTATGTGAAAACCCAGACGGCTCGTGCGCAACGCTATCAGCGCCGCCTGGACTTTCTCTTTTCAGGGGTTTCTTCTTCTACTGGCTCTAATCCTTATGTGGGAATGCTGTGGTGGTTGTGGCTCGACATGATCGGGGAGCAGAAGAACTGGGGACTGGCTTCGTTAATGGACAACGCCTACGATGGAATCGAGGCTGGCATGGCCCCCGGGGTCGATGCCTGGGGATATCCGACGGGCGGCGAGGAAAAGAATTACGGCGATTTCATCGGGCCCGCGCGGGCGATCAACTTCTCGGTTCTGGAGAGGTTGTCAAATGGAAAATGAAAGGTCCCCGGCGTAAATGCAACCTGCCGCATGCCGTGGCCGTTGCTGGAAGCTACCGCTTCGCCTGGAACGCTACTTCAACCGCTTCAAAAACTCGCTCAAAGAATATCTCGGGTGAAAATGCCGCCGCGGCTTCCTTCGCGTTGTGCCCCAGGAAGCGGGCAAACTCGGGCTCGGTGAAGACACGGTCAATGGCGGCCCGAAGCGATTCGCTATCGCCCGGCGTCAGCAGAAGGCCCGTCTTGCCGGGTTCGAGATAGCTCTTGTATTCGGCGCTGCCCAACACGATGAGAGGCTTGCCGAGCTTTGTCGCGTTCGCAATCACGGTGTGCCCGCCAGTGTGAATATCATGCTCCGGAAGGGGCACAACCACAGCCCGGGCGCCAGCCATCAACTCATCAAACCTGCCTGGATTGACGGCCACGACTTCCACGTTCGCGGGGAGTTCCATGCCATGAAAGTAGCTTGTCTGCAGCGTGCAGATGACTGTGCGGTACGGCGTACCGGCAACTGCCCGAACCAGGGTTTTATAATCCCTGCACGAGCCACCGGAAAAAATGTAGTCTCCTTCGGAAACCGGCGGTTCCGGAACATTGAGCGAGTAGTGGTAGGGGACGAAGCAAAACTTTTCTCGAGATACCCCAAGCGCCTCCGAGAAGCGCTCCTTCTCTTCCGGACTGGCATGCGCGAAGATCTGGTCGATAGCCCGGGTCGCGATCCACATTTGCATGCGCTTAAGGAGAAGCGTCAGCCGGTTGGGAGAAGCGGCCCAGGGAAAGTCAATCATCACGTGAACGCGGCGGCTGGATTTCGTTCTGAACAGGGACTGCATCAACGCGAACATCTGGCCGACGTGCTCGGCTCCGGTAACGACCGCGTCGAAACGCCGGCTCTCACGGAACAAGCGCCAGGACCACAGAAGGCTGCGCCAGTAGCTGTTGTTGACGCGAGAAAATTCCTCGAACCACCCCGGGAGCAAAACGGTTCTTTTGACCCACTCCGGATGAAACTGCTTGTGGTGAGTTGTCAAGATGGAGAGTTCCGGCGCGGGGCGTGGGCGCACCGTGTTGCCACCTTCCTTCCCCTGTTCGCAAAAACGGGATGTGTTCTGCTGAGACGCATCGGAGGCGTTCGCCATTCTCGCTGATCCTCGGAGAGATGTCCGGCAGTGCAATGCTAAGGCCGCGCCGCCTTCACGGGAAGATAGATCCAATAGTCCCCAAAAGTGGCCGCAAGAAAAAAGCGTTTTGTGAGCATCTCGGAAACGTGCCGCGCCATGTCCGGTTCGCGGGCTTTGAAAAGCTGAAGCTGCGGTACGCGGTAGAAAAAGTCGAGCACAATGATGTCCGGCGACAGGCCAGTGAGTCCGCCGAGCCGGGAGTCGTCCACCAACTTACGGTCGTTCAATGCGAACTGTAGCTGCGAAGGCCCCATCACCAGCGCTTGTCTGTTCGAATGATTCTGCACAAATTCGATGGTGGCAAGGTAATCATTGCGGTACGTATTCTGCCGGATCTTGATGATGTGCCCGGAAAGCTGCAGCAAAACGAACCCGCACAGAACCACGCTCAGCACTGGCGCCGGTACGAGCTTATTAGAAATGGCGAACCCCGCAACCGCGGCCAGCAACAGCGCCCACATCGCAATCACATGAACCATGTAATGCGGCCATCTCGCACCATCCAACACCGCGAGTTCCACGTAATAAAGGCCGGAAAGCAACAGCAATAGCAAAACACCACGGGCGCGCCGCAGGGCGGGCACGAAGGCGGCCGAGAGAATCCCGGCCCAGTATGTTAGTAAAATGCCGAGCTTCAACTGGGCGCCTCGACCCTGCGGGGTGAAGTACGTCCCATACCGATTCACAACGTCGGTCAGAATGGCGCGCACCGGTGAGGAAAACCCGCGCACCCGCTGATTGGAGGCTGCGTAAAACTGTGACAGGAAGATCTCAGGAGCTCGGGCGATATAGAGCCCCCACAGACCCGCGAAGATCAGGTATGGAGCGGCAGCCAATGCGAAATCCATCCACCTTAGACGCTTGTGGTCGAGAAAGATGGCGGTGAGCAAAAGACCGCCTGTGTGTAACGCCCCCACTGGATGGGTAAAACACGCCGCGGCCGCCAAGAATCCACCCACGAAGGACGCAACCCGGACACTCCTTTCCCTCAATGCGACATACGCCGCAATTCCCCCGAACCCTAACGCCGCAGCCATGACATCCATGCGCACAGTGGCGGCGCTTAGCACCACGGTATAATCCGTCGCCAAGAAAAGGCCCGCCAGCATGCCGCTCAACGGTGAACCAGTCAAACGTCTGGTGAGCGAAGCGCCGGCGCAAATTAACCCGGCTCCGCAGAGCACCGACAGCAGTCGAATCGACACGAGCGAGAACCCGACCAACTTAATCCAACCCGCCAAGACGACCAAATACACCGGGAAAGTCCAAAACGTGTAGCGGTCGGAAGCTAGAAACTCGTGTGTGATCGGGTTCCTGGCCACGCTCGAGATCTTCGACCCGAGGTAGCCGCATTGGGCGAGAGTGTGGGCTGGATCGGCTAACTGACCTTCATCCGACCAAGGGCTGCGAGTCAGGATGACCGCAATCGTGATGCCCGCGAACATCAGGGCAATGCCGGCCCATATCAGGATGGAGAGATTCGGCGCGGGGTGCCGACGCGCCGTGTTGCCACCTTCTTTCTCCGGGCATGACTGTTCGCCAGAACGGGATGCGTTCCGTGGAGACGCATTGGAGACGTTCGCCATTCTCAGTGAATCCTCACCTGATCGACCGGGAGTATAGCATCGTCGGCGCGCCCTTCCACCGCCGTTGGTTACTGTTCCGCCGTAGTGGCCGGTGCATGCTCGCGCACTCCGGCACGCATTTCTGAACTCGTGTCGCTGCCTACCGCCTTGACCGGTGTTTTGGCGAGGAATGCCGGCAAACAGGTGGACAGGAAAATGCTGAACCAGAAGACTCTTGCATGCATCCCTGAAACGAAGAACGCGGCAATGGCGAAACCGATCAATCCATTGCCTATTGCGGTTGCCATCGAGTACATGAAGGCATCACCGGATTTTCTGGCGGCTTTGCGTATGCGGGAGAGGTTGAGGAGAGAGAAAAAAAACATGGCAAGAAACAGCGCCAGTCCCACCAAGCCGAGTTCCACCGTCACTTCCAGGTAAGTGTTGTGCGGCACAAGGAATCCCAGATCTACTCCGGGCGGCATATATTTTCGCAGGTATGGCGCGAATTGCCAGAGTCCCACGCCAACAATGGGATGATCGGCGATGATACGGAAGGCAATGCTCCAGAGTTGCAAGCGCGCGTCAGAGGACTCCGTATCGCTATAGGTGGGATGAAGAATCCGATCTAGCGGCGATACCGGAGAGACCAGGAATAAAGCAACGATGACCAGCACAATGACGACGAACTTGCCGCGGTGACGCCCATCGCGCATCTGCAGTACCAGGAGCACGACAAAGGCGACGAAGCCACCCCGCGACGAAGCCAGAAGAATGGCAACGACCGTCGCTAGCAGGCAAGCGAGACAGAACGCACGCTTCCGCCCCTTCTGGCCGAGGGCAAAAGCAACCATGATGGGCAGAACCGTCACCGCCGAGGCCGAGAACACGTTCGGATCCCCCGCCACGCTGCCGGGACGATATCCGACTCCGTAAACCGGCGCGGCTCCTGTCCACTCGCGGATGAGATACAGGGAGGCAAGACCGATTGAGGCAACCAGCGCCAGCAGACTGTTTTCGAGGCGCTGCCGCGAATCAATGAAAATAGAGGTCGCGATGAAGAAGACCACTTCCACGAAAATGACTCCCACCATCTCATGCCAGTCGAATGGAGTCACCATCAACCCATAAGAGGTGACGGCCATAACAGCGAACATGATGAATGCCCGCGCTTGCCCGGTAGCCATAAACTGTGGAAAAGTTTTTCGACTGGGGAGATGACACAACGCCAAGAAGAAGCAACCGACTCCCAGAAACTTCTCGACCGTGATGCCGTAAATTGCGTAGCCGAATTGCGGATGGTCGACCAGCGGCAATGAAATGATCAACATGTAGAAAAGAATCATTGCCAATTCCTGATCGTAGGAACAAGTGGCCCAATCGCCAGGCTAGAGGGGGTTCTCTCGTTGGCCGCCCTCTGAACCCGCAAGTATCTGCCTGGCATTACGTTAGCTTATTTCAGGCTTGGCCGGTAAGGGAAAATGGTCCAAAACAAAACTGGAGCTAATCCAGCGGAACCGAGCCAGTATACTTAAGCACATAGAGACCGCCCGTAAAACGGTCGATGGCGTAGATCAGTCCCTTTTCGTCCACCAGGGCGTGATTGATCTGCGCGGCGCCTCCGGGATTGCCGGGCAGGCCCGCGGGAATGTAGTAACCGATCTCCTCAAGGTGCGGAGGCGCAGCGGGAACGCCTGCCGGGCCATCGGTGACGTGGAAAATCCGAACTCCGCCGTTGAACCAGCTTGCGACGGTTGTGTTCTTCAGGTTAGCCGAGGTGGAACTGGGGAAGTTCGGGTGCAGGTTATGCGCCCCGAAGCGGCCGCCCCGTTTACAAAGCTCACCGTCATTGGCGTGCATAGGCGCGGTGTCGATCACCATTGGATTGCTCTCCGCGCGAATGTCGAGCAGCCAGACCAACTTCGGCGCATCCTTGCAATTGTCCATCACCGCCTCGTCGGAGACCAAGGCCATGCCACGGCTGATTGGTTGGAAGGTGTGCGACCAAGCCGTGTAGGGAGGCGAAAACTTGGCACTGCCCACGAGCTTTGGAGTGAAGCTCTTGGCGCGTCCGGCTTTGACATCAGCCAGGCCTGAGATGTCCAGGATAATCGCACCTCCATCGATGTAGCCCAGATAGGCGCGATCCGGATGGTCTGGCCACACTTCTATATTGTGCGGCCGATAGCCATCGTCGAGTTTGTGCCGCTGCGGAAGACAGCCGGGCAAGCAGCGGTCGCTCTGGCTGGTCCCCGGATACCACCAGCGCCCAACTTCCCTCGGGTGCCTGGGATCGCGCAGGTCGACGATGACATAGAATTGGTCGTCCAGAGGATTGCTCGGAGTGAAATCCGACATGCCGGTCGTCAGGTGGGCAAATTCGCCGTCCACGAACCAGAGACAGTGCGCGCCACGAGAGTGCGGTCCCGAAGCATCAAAGAAGGACAATGCCAGATCCTGCAAGCTCTTTGCTTTCTGAATGCGGTCGAAGTCCGAGACATCAAGCACCCACATCCCCGCGCTCTTTTGCCCCACGTCAGTCGTCTGGTTGGCCACCGCGAGCAGGTTTCCGGAAAGGCTCAGCGAATCGCAGCGCGTGATGCCGGGGTGCGGAGACGGAATCGTGTTAATCAACACGGGGCTTTCCGAACGCGTCACGTCCACGACGCTGAGGCAGTTCTTCGGCGCCTCGTGCGCGATAAACAGCAGACGACGGCCGTCAGACCGCTGTTGAATCGCTAAACCTTCACCGCCGTCACCATTGCCATTGAGATCGTGATGAGCAACGAGGACCACATTCCTGCCCTCGGCCGCAATCTGCGCCACCGCGGGCGCGGCCATCAGCATCGCACTCAACAAGACCAGCGCAACCAGAACCAGTTTGACGCAGCCCACGCGCCATGATCCTTCTCCGCCGCCACGAGCGGTGGAGTTTTCCCGGAGACTGTTTACACGCGCAATAATCGGCTTCATGCCTCGCTCCTTCGGCCTGACGAGAATCGCACAAAGTGGGTATTTACTTAACGCCACCGAACGCAACAGGTTGTGGTTTGACCAGGGTTGCAAACGGGACCGGATCTACCTGCACAGCCTGCTGGGCCAAGCGATAGAAGAGTTTGCCGCGC
>JBEKBO010000002.1:0-88024 GCA_050015355.1 Candidatus Korobacteraceae bacterium
GCAGATCTGCCAGAAACTGTTGCAAGCGCCTTACGCACTTCTCGACCTGGGCGTCGGTCATGCTCGCAACGGTAGCACCCGACGAAAGAACTGTCAATAACTTAACGTAGTAATACTAGAGCTTGTTTCAAAAGAGCTTGTTTCAAAGATTTTTTTGAAGGGGCGTGGCTTTAGCCACGCCGTCCGAAGCCAATGAGGATACGGGCTTCAGCCCCCGAGGGGATTCGCCGTTTCCTTGCATCGATTTATGAAACAAGCTCTAGCAAGCACTCGCCGCATTTTTCAGCCGCCTGCTAAACTTGGCGGGTGAAGCGCCTCATCGTAAACGCCGACGACTTCGGCCTCACTCGCGGCGTCAATCGCGCCATCCTGGAATGCCATCAGCGCGGCATTGTGACCTCAACCACGCTGATGGCGAACAGCGACGAATTCCAGGACGCCGTGGCGTCGGTTAAGCGTCTCGTTCCCCAGGCGACGGACCCGGCTCTCGGCGTCGGCTGCCATATCGTGCTTGCCGATGGCCGGCCTGTGCTGCCGCCGTCGCAAGTGCCGTCGCTGCTCGCGCCCGGAAGCGGACTTTTTTACCGCTCCATCCAGCAACTGGCGAAACAGGCGCTTGGCAATCGTTTCCGCTCCGAAGAAATCGAGGCCGAGGCCATGGCGCAGTTCCAAAAGATACAGGCCGAGGGCATAAGGATTTCGCATTTTGACGCCCACAAGCACACGCACATTTTCCCCTCGATTCTCAAACCGCTTTTGAGGGCTGCCGCCGCCTGCGGCGTTCCGGCGTTGCGCAATCCCTTTGAACCGATTTTCTCCATGCCCATTCCCGGCTTGCTGCGGATTCCCGTGCGCTATCTGGAAGTGCTGGCCTTGCGCGCCTTCCGTGCCAGGTTCTACTCTATGGTTGCCGAATCCGGGCTGCGCACCACCGACGGAAGTCTCGGCCTGGTCGCGACCGGCACTCTCACGGTCTCAAACATCTCCGCTCTGCTCGACCGTATGCAAGATGGTCTTTGGGAACTGGTCTGTCATCCCGGCTACAACGATGCCCAGCTCGCCGCGACTGATACCCGGTTGCGGGCGTCGCGGGAGACAGAGATGCAGGCGCTGACTGCCGACAGTACCCGCGCGGCGCTGGAGCGCTACGGCATACAATTGATTTCATTCCAGGAATTAACCCGCGATTCTCATCGGGGTGTCATTCTGAGCGACCGAACGGAGCGAAGGTGAGGCATTGAGGCGGCGTCTGAGCCGCGACAGTTTATTACTGCTGTTTTTGTATAGTTTTTGTCTCATAAGAGCTGGCTTTGCATTGAAAAATGCGGTTACAATGCTAGCGATGGTGCTCAAGAAGAAAACTCGCCGCAAACGCAATCCGGTCTTCGTGCTGGATGTGGAACTCGAACGCGAGGTGGATGGTCGCTGGCTCGCCGACATTCCAAAACTTCCTGGAGTAATGAAATACGGCAGCACCAAGGGTGAGGCTTTGCGCAATGTGCAGGCTCTCGCCCTTCGCGTTCTGGCCGACATGCTGGAGGAGGGCGAGTTGAAGGAGGCATCCATTTCGTTCGCGGTGGCATGAGTTCTTGGCCGGCAGTAAAAGCCAAGCGAGTGAAAGATGCGCTGTTTCGGATCGGATGGATCAAAGTTCGCCAGCGCGGAACGTCTCATCTGATTCTGCGTCATTCTAACTTTGGGACATACGTGTGGTCATTTCACGACTCCGAGGAAATTGGCCCGCGAATGATGGCAAGGATCGGCAAGAAGACCGGGCTTACACCCGATGACCTGTAGCCTGCTCGCCTACATTGTTTAAGCCCATGCGCATAGGAATTACCTGTTACCCAACCTACGGTGGAAGCGGAGTCGTCGCGACTGAGCTGGGAATCGAACTGGCCGAGCGCGGACACCAGGTTCACTTCATTACCTACTCGCAGCCGATCCGGCTCACCGAACCGCATGCCAACATTCACTACCACGAGGTCGAGGTTTCGCGTTATCCGCTCTTCGAGTACCCACCCTACGATCTTGCCCTGGCCACGCGGATGGCCGAGGTGGCGGAGATCTACGATCTCGACCTGCTGCACGTGCATTACGCCATTCCGCACTCTGTCAGCGCGATGCTGGCGCGCCAGATGCTTGCCTGCGGCAGTGGCCGCAAGCGCCGGCGGTTGCCCTACGTCACCACTCTCCATGGAACGGACATCACGCTGGTCGGCCTGGATAGTTCCTATCTGCCCATCACGCGTTTCTCCATCGAGCAGAGCAACGGCGTCACCGCCATTTCCGATTACCTCAAAAAGCAGACGCTCGAGCAGTTCAATATCGAGAATCACATCGAGGTGATTCCGAACTTCGTGAATTGCGATCTCTACCGTCGCGATCCGAACTCCGTCCTGCGGCGCAGCGAGTACGCCCGGCCCGACGAGCGCGTGCTGGTTCACCTCTCCAACTTCAGGCCGGTTAAGCGCGTTACCGATGTGATCGAGGTCTTCGACCGCGTGCTGAAACAGATTCCGGCGAAGTTGCTGATGATTGGCGACGGACCCGATCGCTCCCAGGCGGAGTGGCTCGCTATGAAGAAAGGAATCCACAAGCAGGTTCTCTTCCTGGGGAAGCAGAATGGAGTGAACGAGAAACTGGCGGTTGCCGACGTGATGCTGCTTCCCAGCCAGCTTGAGTCCTTCGGCCTGGCCGCGCTGGAAGGCATGGCGTGCGAAGTGGTTCCCATTTCGACCAATGCGGGCGGCCTTCCGGAGCTTATCGATCATGGTGTCAACGGCTACATGGTCGAGGTTGGCGATGTGGACACGATGGCGCGCCACGCCATCGAGGTGCTCTCCGACGACGCTAAGCTGCACGCCATGGGAAAGCGCGCCCGGGCGGATGCGCAGAAGAATTTCTGCAGCACCATGATCATTCCACACTACGAGCAGTTCTACCGGGATGTACTGGAACGAATGTCGTAAACCGACGAGGAGAATTCGTCGGGATTCGGCACGGGCAGCACCAGGCGGACCAGCGTTCCGTGGCCGTGCTGACTGTTGATTTCGATGTGAGCCGCCTCGCCGTATAAAACCTGTAGCCGTTCGCGGACGTTTGCCAGGCCGATGCCGCTGCCGCCGCGTCCTCCGCTCTCCATGCCGACGCCATCGTCTTCCACTTCGATGACCAGCAGGCGGTTGGCTATCCGCGAGCGCAGATAAATGGTGCCGCCCTCGATCTTGGGCGACAGCCCGTGCTTGATCGAGTTTTCCACCAGCGGCTGCAGAATGACGCTGGGAACGATGACCTCCAGGCTCTCGCGTTCAATTTCCTTCACGATCCGCAGCTTGTTATGTCCGAAGCGCACGACCTCTATATCCAGGTAATCGTCGACAAAATCGAGTTCGTCCTTGAGTTGAACGAACGAATCGCTCTTCCGCAGCAATCGCCGCAGAATGTTCGACAGCTTGACGATTACCTCGCGCGCCTTGTCCGGATTGAAGCGCACGAGCGAGGAAACGGTATTCAAGGTGTTGAACAGGAAGTGCGGGTTGATCTGGCTCTGTAAGGCCTCCATGCGCGCCTGTAGCAGCAGACGCTCCTGCTCCTCCAATTTCATTTCGATCCGCACATTGTTCAGAACCTTCAACGCAATCGCCACGCACATCACCGTAGCCAAGTACATGACAATCGTGGTCAGCCAGTTCGGGCTTGCGAGTACGAACAGATGCCTGCCGAAGACATCTTTGAGCTGTTCGCGCGCGAACGTGAGCGCCAGAATCATGACAAAGAACGAGGTCTGCCAATCGATGAACGACTTGCGGATGGTCCGCCTGATCCAGCGGTAGAGGCTCAGGTCGAAGAGCGGCGAGAAAGACCAGATCGCTTCTTTGTCCTGGGCCAGATTGCGCAGGCACCCGGCCACCAGCCCGGCTCCAACGTTCAGCGGCAGATTGCCCCATTCGCCCAGAAACAGCGCCGGAAGCGAGACCAGCAGACCGCCGGCGATGCCGCCGCAGCGCCCGGTGATGATGCCCATCAGGATCGAACTCTCGAAGGCCAGGTCGGCAGCCAGGAAGTTTTTTACTTTGGCTCGCACCACCACGCCCAGCGCGAACGGAATGCCGATCAGCAGCACCATCTCGAGGTTTTCCGAGAGGCTCCGCTCTTCCCGAAACAACAGCAGGCGAAAGCGCCGGGCGCGCGCAAGCACACTGCTGACGGCGGCGGAGACGCCGAGCTTGATGAGCAGCGTAATGAGAATCAGTCCCTGATCCAATCGTCAGCCCCGCGAACTGGTTTGCGAAGCAGGAGCGGGCGCGGCGCTCGAGCTTTGCGAGAGTATAGCGGCTTTTGCGCGTTCGATGGCGCCGTCGAGCTGCTCCAGGCCCGGCACGCCGCCTTGGGCCAGCTCGCGCGAACCGCCGCCGCGGCTGCCCAGCCGCGCCATCTCCTGCTTCATCAGGGCGCCCATATCGAAAGGACCGCCTTGCCACTGGGCGAACACCAATGTCGGCTGCTCCGTGCCGCAACCGAGCAGCGCGACCGTCCGCGGCTCCGCCACCAGCTTCTGCGCCAACATTTTGGCAAAGCCGATATCGCGCCCTGCCAACACCTGCGCGATCAGCTTGATGCCGGCGGAGGGCTCGCTCGCGGCCAGCATTTTCGCGGCGGTCAATTCAGCGACCTCCTCCAGCAGTTTGTGCTCACGCTTGGCCGCGGACTTGATCTCGTCCAGCGATTTTCTTATCTGCTCGGGCGCGGTCCACAGATGCGCCGAGTACAATCCGGCGGCCTCGGCCAGGGTTTCGTAGTCCTTGCGGGCAAAGCGCACGGCTCGTTCGCCGCAGACAAATTCGACTCGCATCCCCTGCTTTACCTTTTCCACCTTGCGCAGCAGAATCGCGCCGGCCTGCCCCGTGGCGCGAACATGCGTCCCTCCGCAGGCACAAAGGTCAAAATCCGCGATCTCGACGATCCGCAGCCGCTCGCGGCCGGCAGGCGGAAGCTTGCGCAGCCCCATCTCGCGCGCCTGTTCCGGACTTACAAAATGCGTCTTGACCGGCCGGTCTTCAAAGATAATCTGGTTGGCCCGCAGCTCGGCGCGGTGAACCTGCTCGGGCGAGAGGCTCTTGGCTTCAAGGTCGATGGTGCAGCTCTCTTCGCCCATGTGGAACGATACGGTCGGCAGCTCGAACAGCTCCACGAAGGCCGCCGAGAGCACATGCTGCCCTGAGTGCTGCTGCAAGTGGTCTCGCCGCCGCTCGACGTCAATAAAGCCTCGCACGCGCACCGCGTTGCCGCCCGCCGCAGTTGTGCCTGCCAGGGCGTGCTCCAGCTCTGGCACTGGCTCGATCACGTGCCATACTTCGCCGCTTGCTTCGTCCTCCAGAACCTCGCCGACCCGCAGCTTGGGACGCAGCGCCTGAGGGTTATCGAGGTCTTCCCATTCGATCCAGCCGGTGTCGAAAGTTTGCCCGCCGCTGGTGGGATAAAAAGCTGTGCGGTCGAAGACGAGCACCGTGCGGCCGTCCGGCAAGCGGCGGACGGCAAGCAGGGCGGCGACAAAGTCGTGAAGAAACGAATTCTCGTAGTACAGGCGGTCTGTCATGGCATTCTGCTCTGGCGTTAACCAAACTATTGTCTCATTGGAAGCGCTCGAAAGCATGAAAGCCGATGGTGGCCCATAGCTTCTTCGATGGTGGCCCACATCTGCGCCCGTAGTTGGCCGGGTGCCCCAGGTTCCGCGCCGCTGTTCGGCGCTAACCTGGGGTAGTTTTCTTCGTGGATGGTGGCCCATATCTGTGCCCATCCCAACATCTCCACATTTACCAACCGTCCCCCCAAAATAGCGCTTTCAATTACCCTTCAGATACGCTAAACCTGTCCTCGAGCAGGAGATGAAAGTATGAAAACCGCACTCATCCAAATGGATATCGTGCTGGGCGACGTTACCGCCAACCGCAAGAAAGCGCAGTCGATGATCGAAGAGGGGCTGCGTGCCGGAGCCCAGCTCTTCGTGCTGCCTGAAATGTGGACGACCGGCTACAAACTCGATCAGATCCACCAGCTCGCCGAGCCCGCCAACGGCCCGTCCGTGCAGATGTTGAAAGACCTGGCCCGGCGGAATCAGGTGGAAATCATGGGCGGCTCCATGGCCGAGCTTCGCGACGGCAAGGTCTACAACACCGCCTATGCCTTCAACCGGGCCGGCGAGATGATCGGGAAATACAGCAAGATCCACCTCATCGGCCTGATGGCGGAAGATAAATATATCGCGCCTGGAACCAGCAAGTGCGCCTTCGACATGTCGTTCGGCAAAGCGGGAATGATTATCTGCTACGACCTGCGCTTCCTCGAACTGCCGCGAGCGCTTGCCCTGGGCGGATGCCAGGTGATGTTCGTCCCCGCCGAGTGGCCGACGATCCGCGGCAAGCATTGGCTGACCCTGAACATGGCCCGGGCAATCGAGAACCAGATGTTCGTGCTGGCCGTGAACCGCGTCGGCAAGGACGAGAACAATGCTTTCTTCGGAAACTCTATGGTGATCGATCCCTGGGGCGAAGTGCTCGCTCACGGCTCCAGCGACAAGGAAGAAGTCGTCATCGCCGATGTCGATTTCAGCTCCGTCGCCGATATCCGCAAGCGCATTCCGGTCTTCGCCGACCGGCGCCCGCGGTGCTACTGAGGCGCTCCATCCAGCGCTCGACTAGACTGGCTTGCCAGACGTGGGCCACCCGCCATAGAGTGGCCGATCTGACTCCAGAGTTTTAGAAAAATCTGCAAATGACGGCGGAGGCCGATGATGAGAATACGAAATCTATTGATTGGGACGCTGGTTGTATTTCTGTATATGGGGTTTGTGACGGAGACTGGCGCTGCCCAGGAAAAACCAGGGTCCGCAAAAGACAAAGGAACGCAGGTTAGGATGCTCAAGCGGGTGTCGCTGCTTGCGCATAAGCAGGGTCAAACGCGTGAAGAATTCCTGAAGCATTGGCTGGAAGTGCATGCGCCGATTGCTTATCAAATTCCCGGCATTGCACGCTACACCTGTACCGTTATAACGGCGTCCTCAACGCGAAAGGACGGGCCGCTTCCTATCGATCTGGAAATCGATGGCATCGCGGAAATGTGGTTTACCGACCAACAATCTCTGGACGCCGCAAGGAACTCACCAGCTTTTGCAGCGCTGCGTGCCGACGGAGCAGCCTTCATCGGCCGTGAAATTGATTTCGTCACCGAGGAAACCGTAATCATTCCCCGATCGAAGTAGACCTCAGTGCATTAGCATTGGCTCGGCCGGTGGCCCGCTCACCCGCCCTGAATCACGCCAATCAAAACCAGGCCGTTGATCACGAACTGCACTGCGATGGCGGTCAGCAGCAGGCCCATCATGCGCATCATGATACGGATTCCCGTTTCGCCAAGCCGCCGGCGAATGCGGTCCGCGCCCGCCAGAATCAGGTAAGAGGCCAAGGACGTCACCACGATGGCAAGCCAGACCACCGAGATGTGGAACCAGCGCGGCGAAGCTCCGGTCAGCACCATCACGGTCGAAATTGCTCCCGGCCCGGCCAGCATCGGCACCCCGAGCGGTGTAATCCCTATGTCTTCCTTCATGGCTCCTTCCAGGGTTTCACTGCTGTGCTCCTGGGTGGCGGAGCGCCGCGCCTGAAGCATCTCGAGCCCGATCAGCAACAGGATCAGCCCGCCTGCAATTTCAAACGCCGCCAGCGTGATGCCGAACATGCGGAAGATCAGCCCGCCCGAGAATGCAAATACCGACAGCACTCCGAAACACGTCCAGGAGGCACGCTTCGCCATGCGGCGTCGGGCACTGGCTTCATGGTTCGCGGTCATCGCCAGGAATGCCGGAATGGCGGCGAATGGATCGACCAGGAAGAACACCGAACTCAATGCCACAAGCGAAAAAGTACCGAAGGAGGAAAAGAAGGAGTGAATCTGCGACGCTTCCGGCAATAGCATGGATCAACCTCCGACCCAACACTGCTCGTCTTATAACTCGTCTTATGAGTTGTTGAATTATAGGTTGTTAAACAGGCTCTGGCGTCCCGGAAATGCGTTCGCATTTATTAAAAACGTCGTGAGTGTCATCCTGAGCGAGCCGGGGGTCCCCGGCGACGGCCGCTTTTGCCGTTGCTGGGGTGGAGCAGCGAAGGATCTGCTTTTTCTCGGGCCCGAAAACAAAAGCTTGGTGCCCCACGTTCGCCCGCGTCGGGGTCCCCGACGAGGCTCGGCTCGTTGGGGTGACTGGGGCTAACGTGGGGTAGTTGGTTGGCACCCCATGTTTCGCGCCCCACGTTTCCGTCGAATGCCGGGTGCCCCAGGTTCCGCGCCGCGCTGTCCGGCGCTAACCTGGGGTAGTCTCTTGGTGCCCTAATCTCGCCACTCTCTCAACGCCCGCGAACTGACTCACTATCAAGAAAAAGGCGCAGCCAAAAGGCCGCGCCCAGGTTCGCACCCAGTAAATCTATGAGGCAACCGCCTTCTTCTGGTCCGCCCGGAAGCGCAGCAGCGCGGCGATATGTCCCGCCGCCTCCAATTCACGATCGTCTCGCACGTAGACGACCTCTATGCCTCCGCGCAGTGCCGCTCCCAGGATCGCATCGCTGATGTCCTCCACTTCGCTGACGGGATGCGAGCAGATTGCGCAGTTAGGCTGCACCTTCATGTCTACATGTCCGCAGTTGCGGCACTCGGCGCCGGGGGCCTGAAAGTGCTCTCCCAGCAGCAGTGTTTGAATCTCTCCGCTCTCCAGCGAGCGCAGCACGCGCCGCAAGCCGACTGCCCCGCGAGCCTTCCGCTGTGCTTCTCCCAGCACCTCCCGCACGAGCCCTCGGTGCCGGCTCAGTTCGTGCTCGCCCAGCAGCCGTTCGAGGTTGACTTTCAGTTGCTGAGGAGTCGCCGAAGCCGGATCGACATGGAAGCGGCCAACCAGGTTCTTCTTAAGGTAAGGATGCAGCACGGGCTCGAACTCTGCCCAATTCTCGTCGCGGATTCCCACCGCCAGGCTCTCGCAACTGCCGCGTTCGAAGAATTTCAGAATCGTATCCGCCACCTGTTTGTAGTGCTGCTTCGCAAATTCGGAAGCACGCCGGGAGATGTGTCCGGCATCGTAGCCTCCCCCTCCCGTGCTCTCGCCCACTCGCGGCGGCTCGTTGAAGAACCCGATAACCTCCTTGCAGATTTCGTTCTGGTAGTCGAAAAGCCGCGCCTTGCTGCGATCCACCACGCAAACGCACACCTGCGGGTTCGCCTCCAGCAGCGGCGCCAGAGGCCGCAGATGAAATCGACGATTGATAACCACTCTCGTTTTGTCCAGCCATGCCGGAATGTCGAACTCGCGCCAGAAGTTCTGTGACGCGTCGGCAAACACCGCCTTCGCCTTCCCGGCGTTGCCGTGGAGACGTTCCGCCAGCTCCAGAATCCGGCTCAGGTCGGCGCGCGCATAATCGTTGCGGCCCTCTTTCTCGGCTTCGCGAAGCGCCTCACGCCCCAAATCCTTCACCAGGATCGCCTCGTCCCGGTGAGACTGGTTTGGCGGTGTGTCGGGCTGATAGTAAAACGTGACTGCACATCCTTTTGCCGATTGAAATTCGGCCAAAGCGCGGATTTCTCTTCGCGTAATCATCGACACCTCTCCTCAATTCATTTTGACTCGTCTCAATTGTTCAGGCGGATTTGGAATGCTCGATCAGTTTGTTCCTCAATTGCTCGGCAACCGGCAACGCCTTCCGTAGCTGTTCGCGGGCTTTCGCAATCGACGCTCGAACCTCTTCCGGCTTGCGCTCGGTAATGACGGCGATTTCCTGTGCGGTGAACCCTTCCATCGTGAACAGGATGAAAGCTTCCCGGTCTTCGTGATGCGCGTTGCGTAGAACCGCCTCGATCATTCCCATCACTTCGTCGCTGGCGGCGATCTGCTCCGGGGTCGCGGTTCCACCGTCGGGAATGACGTCCTCGTTGGTAAGCATTTCGTCGGGCTGATGGAACTGGAACATCGCGTCGTCGCTGCCGGTAGCCTCTTCTCGCTTCACGCTCGAGTCCAATTCCACTTCACCCTCTGCGCCGCGAGCTTGCTCCGCCAGGCGATCGATGGCGGCCCGCGCCAGAAAATAAAGCCACGGCTCCAGCGTCACCTTCTCGGGTTTTTCCGTGCGGCCATCCAGCGCATTGGCGATGGCCTCGCTCATTACCTCCTCTGGTGTTATCTGTTGCACATACACTTGCCCGCTGTTGTTGCGGTAGCGAAGTTCCCGCTCCACGAAGCGCTGCAATTTCTCCAGATTCGCATTCAGCCAGCCGTTGATGTCCTGGGCGGAGACGACATCGGCCTGCACCGACGCCAATGTCTCTTCGAACGGCACTTGCGATTCCGCGCGGCCAGCCGGGCGCCGCCGGCGCGGCCACTTGTACGCGGCCCGCAGATGATCCATGTGCTTCGCCAGTTGCTCCTTCAGGCTGTCGAAACAACTTTTGATCGCGCTCGACGCCGTGTCGCTGACTTCGCGCGCGGCCAGTTGCCCCGATGGCAATCGCAAATTCAGCGCGACGTTAAAGCCCATCTTCGGGTGCTCGTCGACCGAACCATACAGCGAAATCATGTCGGGCCGAAACACTTGCAGACGTTTTTGCAGTTTTTCAATTCGTTGGGTGATGAGATTTTCGAGATCGGCGGTCTTAGAGAGTTTGTACGTGAAATGGACATTCATGCATGGGCTCCGGTACAGGAGTGGTTCCCATAGTCCTGTTGTCCGGGAATTGTACACCTGCTGTTACAGAAGCAAAGGAATAAAAGACAGTTGCTTCCGAACGAAGGAAACCCTCGGTAAGTGCGGGACTTGCACGTGGTCTGCCACTCAGTTATCCGGCCGGCAGCACACCCAGGACCTCAGGAATCAGGACTCAAGAGCGCCTCCGGTCCAGAACTTCTAAGGCCTTTCCAGGCACAAAAGAGCCGCCAGCAAGGTCCAAAGTGAAGCGGATGCCTCAGGCTGGTTTGCTGGTGCCCCACGTTCGCCCGTCTTTGGCTAACGTGGGGTAGTTTCTTTCTGAATCGTACGTTATCCGGATGTCGCGTGGGGGATGAAGGGCGTCCAAGCGTCCGCCCTGCTAGACAGCAACCGTGAACGAAGTCTCGTCCCGAGTCACCCGCCGATACAGCGTGTCGCGCTCCAGCGGTTCCCGTCCCGCTTCCTTGATCAGCCTGATCAAATCATGACGGCGCAGCCCCTGAGGCGTCGTCGCTCCCGCATCGTGATAGATTTTTTCCTCCACCACCGTGCCGTCGATGTCGTCGGCTCCAAAGCGCAGCGAAATCTGCGCCACCTTGGGAGTCATCATCTGCCAGTAGGACTTGACGTGCGGAAAGTTGTCCAGCACCAGCCGCGAGACCGCTATCTGCTTGATGTCCTGCATACCGGTGGTGGTGGGCAGATGTTCCAGCATGGTATTGGCGGGATGGAACGAGAGCGGAATAAAACATTGGAACCCATGGGTCTCGTCCTGCAGGGCTCGCAGCTTCACCAGGTGATCCACCCGATCCTCGTCGTTCTCGATGTGCCCATAGAGCATCGTGGCGTTCGACTTCAGTCCGATTTCGTGAGCGATCCGCGCTGTTTCCAGCCACTCGCCGCCGTCGATCTTGTGGTCGCAGATGATCGAGCGCACCCGTTCGGAGAAAATTTCCGCGCCTCCGCCGGGCATCGATTGCACTCCCGCCTCTTTCATTTTCAGCAGCGTGTCGCGGATGGAGAGCTTGGCGCGCTTGGCAAAAAACGCAATCTCCACCATGGTGAACGCCTTGAGGTGCACCTTCGGAAACCGCTCCCTGAGCCCGCGAACCAGGTCGAGAAAATATTCCAGCGGCAAATCCGGGTGCAGGCCGCCCACTATGTGGAACTCCGTCACCGCTTCCGTGTAACCTGAAGCCGCCGCGCGCCACGCCTCCTCCAAAGCCATTGTGTAGGCCCCGGGAACGTCTTTTCTGCGGCCGAAGGCACACAGCCGGCAAGCCGCTACGCAAACGTTGGTCGGGTTGATGTGCCGGTTGACGTTGAAGTACGCGACATCGCCGTGCATGCGCTCGCGCACCTGGTTGGCCAGCCAGCCGACGGCCAGAATATCGCTCGTCTGGTAGAGGGCAAGACCATCTTCGGCCGTCAGCCGCTCCTGCCGCATCACCTTGTCGGCGATTGCGGGCAGCCTGGGATCGTCTGTCTGAAATGGGCGGTGCTTACTTTCCGGGGCGAACATCTTTTTGATGATATCGCACAAAGCGCGCCCATCACAGAGCCACGTCAGAACCGGTGTTCCGCAATGCCTGGTGCCGGGTGCCCCACATCTGCCGCAGTTAGCAGATGTGGGATTCTGATTTCAATGACCACCCCTCTACGGACCGGTGTGCCGGATCAGCAGATCGCCGGCAACAAAGCCCAGCAGCAGCATGGAAATCAAGCCGTTCATGGTGAAGAACGCCGCGTTGAGCCGGCTCAGGTCGTTCGCCCGCACCAGCGAGTGCTCGTAAATCAGCAGTGCTCCCACCAGCAGCACTCCCGCCAGCGCCACCGGCCCGAGCGCAAACGCGAACACCATCCACAGAAACAGCCCAAAGGCAACCACATGGAACAGGCGCGCCAGCACCAGCGACTTGGCGATGCCGAAGGCCCGGGGGACGGAGTACAACTTGGCGCGGCAGTCGTGCTCGTAATCCTGGCAGCTATACAGAATATCGAAGCCGCCTCCCCAGAACATGACCGCGCCGGTCACGATGAAGATTCTAGGGTCCAGCGTGCCCCGTATCGCCACCCACGCGGCGGCCGGAGCGATCCCCATGGCCAGACCCAGGAACACATGCGCCCAGCGGGTGAAGCGTTTGGTATACGAGTAGCCGAAGATGATGATCAGCGCCACCGGCGAAAGATAGAATGCGAGCTGGCTCAGCATTCTCGCGGCGAAAATCAGGATCAGCGAGAACACCACCACGAACCAGAACACAAATTGCCACGAGAGCAGTCCGGCGGGAATGGCGCGCGTTGCCGTGCGCGGATTGCCGGCGTCGATGGCCGCGTCTGCCAGCCGGTTGAAGGCCATGGCCGCCGACCGGGCGGAGACCAGCGCCACCACCAGCCACACCGCCTGCCGCACGCTGGGCAGCCCACGCGCCGCCAGCACCGCGCCTGTAAGGCCGAACGGGAGCGTCAGCACGGAGTGCTCCCACTTGATCATCTCCAGCGTGGTTCCTATGTTGCGTAACAGGGACACGCGTTTATTCTAACGTGGAGACGGATGAAATCGCACGAAGCGCACTTCTCTGGTGCCCCACATCTGCCGTAGTTAGCAGATGTGGGACTTTGATTTCGATTCACTGAGACTTGGTGCCCCACGTTCGCTCGTCGGGGTCCCCGGCGAGGCTCGGCTCGCTGGGGTGACTGGGTTAACGTTGAGTAGTTCGGTCGCGCTATAGCGGAGTACACTGCGGGGTAGCAAGGAGAATACGTTGCCCAAGAACTCGGAAGTCGAAATCAAGTTTCGTGTCGCCGACGTCCGCCGGATTGAGCAGTCCTTGACGGACGCCGGCTTTCAGTTAAAGACTCCTCCGACGCACGAGATGAATTCACTTTACGACCGCCCAGGCAATCCCTTGCGCCGTCAGGGCGCCATTCTGCGTCTGCGCAAGTATGGAGAGCGCTGGCGGCTCACCCATAAGGCAAAGGGCGTGCCCGGAAAATACAAAACTCGCGAGGAGCACGAGACCGCCGTCGAGAACGGCCCAGAGCTCGACGCCATTCTGCGCGCGCTGGGCTATGTCCCGAGCTTTGTCTACGAAAAATTCCGCTCCGAATGGAGCGATGGCGAGGGCGAGGTTGTCGTCGACCACACGCCCATAGGGGTTGTCGCCGAGATCGAGGGCGCGCCGCGCTGGATCGACCGCACCGCCCGCGCGCTCGGCGTCGATTCTCGCGACTACATCACCAAATCCTACGGCGAACTTTTTCTGGAGTGGAAGAAAGCCACCGGAAGCTCCGCCGCCAACATGACCTTCCGCGAATGCGGCAGCAGACGCCCTCGCTTCTGATCCCTTTGCCGTGTCATCCTGAGCGAGCGTAGCGAGCGAAGAATCTATGTATTTGTTTGCAGTGCGGCCCGGGTGCCCACATATCTTCAGGAGTGTCATCCTGAGCGAAGCGAAGGATCTGCTTTTCCCTCGCACCTCAAAACAAAAGCAGATTCTTCGCTCCCCTTCGGTCGCTCAGAATGACACTTCATAGGGTTATTCCTCAAACTTCTGCGACGCGAAGTAGCCGCCCCTTGCGCAATCGTTTGCCGGGTTCCTTACGTTCCGCCCCGCGTCGGGGTCCCCGGCGAGCACCGCTCGCTGGGGTGATTGGGGGCTAACGTGGGGTAGTTTCCTCCTCTGATCGCCGGGGTGTCGTCCCCGAAAACTGTGTAACCCCGTTCAGCCCCCGCTCACGCCGCTACGATGCTCTTCTTGCCTTGCGTGTAGCCCATCACCGCGTAGTACAGGGCGCGATCGAAGAACTGCTCCAGCGCCAGCACGAACTCCAGTTCGCTCACCAGCTCCAGCGCGCCTTCGGCCATCGCCTCGCGCTGCATGAACAGCCATAACTGTTCCTTGGCGAGCACCAGCGCCCACACGAACTGGACAATCGGAACACCTTGTTCAGCCCGGCGTATCCCGATTTTGGTGTAATACTGCTGCACGTCGAGCTCGGTCCTGGTCATCAGCCAATCGCTCAGGTTGTGGTAGAGCACTTGTACATCGTGCAGCAATTCGTGCTCTGAAATTGCCCGGAAAGAATCCGTCCGGCCTGAATTCCTGAGTTTGTCGACCAGGGTTTTGCCCAGCGTTTCACTATGCTTCTCGACCAGCCGCGCGAATTTGATTCCCAGCATATCTGTCTCCCTCACGGTCCTGAACAACAAGATGCGTATATCTGTTCAGGAGTTTCGAGTCCCTGTCAAAAGCCGAGTGCGTCGGCCGCATGCGCCGCCGGCCCCCGCACGCGCCGCCGACAACGCCATTGGCTACGGCGACCTGGACTGCCATGCCTGCGCGTTGTACATCTCGGAAGAGGTCGCAGTTGCGCATGTTGGAGCATAACGGCAAAAGGGGCAGCATGGCCGCCCCTGTCCTTGAATCCGCATCTCTCCTTTCGAATCCGCTTTGAGCCTATCCTCTGCCCCCAACATGGCCGCCCGAGTGAACCGTCGCACTGTCTCTACTCTTGTGGCCTTCATCATGATGCTCCGGCTTCGGTTTCGCCTCCTTTGGCGGCTTCGGCTCACTTGGCGGCTTTGGTGGTTTCGGCTCCTGCGTCGTCGGAGTCCGCTTCAGCTCCGGCGTGGCGCTGTTCTTGCCGCTCGTGTTGGTGTTCGTCGAAGTGTTGGTGTTCGTCGAAGGCGTCCCGGTAGTGGTTGTACTCGGCGGACGCGGAACCGTATTCCCGGTGACGTTGCCGCCCCCGCTATTCTCATACACTGTTCCCTTGGTGCCAGGACCCGGCGGACGAGGAACGGTGTGCCCGCCCGTATTGCCCGTCCCGCCACCCGCGTTCACGTTTGTGCCCGTGCCAGTCGGGCCATGCGTTGCCGTCTGCTGCTGCACCCTCAGGTTATTAAGAGTAGCGTGATCCAGCGGCATGCCGTTGTTTTTGGCAAGCGCCGCTTGCTTCGCTTCGAAGCTGACAGGCCTGGCTGGCGGCGTCTGATTCGTCACCACCGTCCGCGAGAACGCCCGCGCCGGAGGCGCCCCATTCGTCAACGGGGCATGCCCGCCGAGCACGCTTGCCTTGACCGGAGCAACCTGCGCCGTCCGTATCACCTCTCCGTGTTGCAGAGCTGACGCCGGCACGGCCACGCCAGCAGTCGCCAAGTTGTGCCCCGCTGCAAACGACGCCGTCGAAGTTGCCGTCACCGCTCCAGCCACGCCTCGATTGGCGTATTGGATAGTCGTGACCTGCGTCCGATTAACGTAGATATTGTTAATGACGGTGACATTCGTGATGCGGGTATTGCTCACGTTCACGGCGCGGAAATAGCCAATCCCCACGTGATACCAGGGGACAAACGGCTCGCCGAATCCCAAGGGGAACCATCCCACGCCCAGGCCGACCCCAAACGACAGACCCACCCCGAAGCGCGGACCACCGTACCAGCCCACCAGCGCCGGAGCATAGATCGGACGCACATAACCAACCGGTCCGGGAGCCCATCCCCAGGCTCCGCCCCACCATACCCAGCGGCCATAATGGTATGGCGCAAAGCCCCAAACCGCGTCGTCCACCCACGTCCAACCCCAAGGCTCCACCCAGGCCCAGTGACCATAGCGGTAAGGCGCCCATCCGGGACCAATCGCCGTTGCCGACGGATACCACACGTAACCGTAGTCCGGCGCCACTCGCCATGTGCCGTAGGTGTCGAGGTCCTCATACCCGATGACGCCCGGGGCAACGTAGCGCGCGGAAACAGAGTTGTCTTCGCGCTGATTGCGAATCTTTACCCAGTCTTCAAACCCATCTCTATCGGGAGCCGATTCCGCGGTGTGCGCCAGCGAAGCGCCGCCCGCGAATTTGACTCGCTCGCCGTCATTCACCCGCACGGCCGTGCCCTCGCCGGTCGCTTCGCCGTGGCCCTTGCGAACCGTCACCCAGGTCGTGTCCGCATCCGGCAGCACATCGAAGCGGTATTCGCCCGCCTTCATGATGGTGAAGGCGATGTTCGGCGTATCCACTTCGTAAATCTCGCCCTTGAAAAGCCGGAACACCGTCACGCTCAATGTGCCCTGGTCCAACTGCAGTTGCACAGACCCGTCGCTTACGTTGGTAAGCGTCAGGCTGGTTTCGGAGTTCATGCGAATGGAGGCGGTCCCAAGACTCAGCTCCGAGCGCGACTCCTTGTCGGTCCACACCCGGTCGGCCGATGTCAGAGGCCGGTTCTGCGGGGCCGCGATCCACTCATTTACGCCTCCCGGCTGAATCGAAACCTCGCCGCTCATGTACTGCAAACGCGCCACCCGCCCAGGCGGGTCCGGTGCCTGCCCTTGCTCTGGCGTCTGTGCTTGCCCATCAGAAGATGGACTCGGCGGTGGCCCTTGCACTTCCCCGACACCCGAAGCCGGACTCGGCGGCGGTGGCCCCTGCGCCAGTTCCACGCCGATGCACAACATGACAACCAACGTCGCTGACAAAACCGCTTTCAACAGCTCCTGTCGCTTCATAACCTTGGGCCTCCTGTACCACTTTCCCCGGGGTTCCGGCCAATGCCGCAGCCGATATCCGCCGACTACTTCCGATCCTGAAAAGCACTTACACCGCAGGCTTTCGATCCTTATTAACCCTGCCCTTACAAGCCTGTTTCGCCGCGCTCAAACTTCTTGGTGCCCCAGGTTCGCCCGCTGTTGGCTAACGTGGGGTAGTTTCTTGGCTTGGTGCCCCACATC
The DNA here is from genome assembly GCA_050015355.1 of Candidatus Korobacteraceae bacterium. Classification (GTDB taxonomy): domain Bacteria; phylum Acidobacteriota; class Terriglobia; order Terriglobales; family Acidobacteriaceae; genus CAWBRT01. Next base: position 17,471 of record JBEKBO010000002.1, read on the forward strand.
TGCTGTAGTTAGCAGATGTGGGATTCTGATCTGCCAAGTGCCGGGTGCCCCAGGTTCCGCTCCGCTAGCCTGCGGTAGTTCCGCCCTAGAGTGTAGATCGAAAAGACACCGCTCGCAGCGCCTTTATCTACTTGCTTGGTGCCCCACGTTCGCCCGTTTTTGGCTAAAACGTGGGGTAGTTTCTTGCTGGTGCCCCACATCTGTCGCGGTTAGCAGATGTGGGACTTTGATTTCGATTCACTGGCGCGCGGTGCAGCGGGCGCCGGGTGCCCCAGGTTCCGCGCCGCGCAGTTCGGCGCTAACCTGGGGTCGTTCCGCCCTAGAGTGTAGATCGAAAAGACACCGCTCGCAGCGCCTTTATCTACTTGCTTGGTGCCCCACGTTCGCCCGTTTTTGGCTAACGTGGGGTAGTTTCTTGCTACCCCAGGTTCGCCCAAGTCGTGTCATTCTTAGCCAAGCGAAGGACCTGCCGCCGGTGCCCCACATCTGCTGTAGTTGGCAGATGTGGGATTCTGATTTCGATTCACTGATGGGTGCCCCAGGTTCGCCCGAGTCGGGGTCCCCGGCGAGGCTCGGCTCGCTGGGGTGACTGGGCTAACCTGGGGTAGTTTCTTCGCTTGAGCAAGTGAAGCAGTTACACCTACGCGCCGCAGCACTTCTTGTACTTCTTGCCCGACCCACACGGACACGGATCATTGCGCCCGATCTTCTCTCCCGAGCGCACCACCTGCTGCACCTGCTGCGAGTCGCCGGAGCCGGCCATCCGCGCCTGTTCCAGTTCCCGCTTCTTTTTGCGCTGGAAGGCCTCTTCCATATCGTCAATCGAAGTTTGTGCCCGGCGCTTTCGGGGATGATCGCCGTTGCCGCCGCGCGCATCGGCTGCCGCCGAGAACTGGGCCGCCTCCTGCTGCTGGCGCACGCGCTCCGCCTCGTCGGCATCCACCACCTGCATCAAGTAGAGGAAACGGACGGTCTCTTCCTCGAAGCGCTCCATCATCGCCTCGAACATATCGAATGACTCGCGCTTGTATTCCACCAGGGGATCTTTCTGTCCGTACCCGCGGAGACCGATCCCCTCCTTCAGGTGATCCATGCCCAGCAGATGATCTTTCCACAGTTGGTCGAGCACGCTGAGCATGACGATGCGCTCGTGATGGCGCATGGCATCGGGGCCTATGAGCTGCTCTTTGGCGTCGTATCGCTCCAGCAGCTTGGCGAAAATGGCGTCGCCCAATTCCTGCCGGTTCAGCTTATCCGGCCGCATCCCTTCGGCCAGTATGTCCACTCCAAAACGGGTGAACACTTCGTTCTTCAGGCCGGCGATGTCCCAATCTTCGGGATGCATATTCTCTGCCGCGTACTTGTCGAGCAAGCCGCCGAGAATGTCGCGCACGTAATCCTGCTGGATGAGTTCTTTCTGCTCCAGCCCTTCGAGCAGTTGGCGGCGCAATCCGTAGACCGCCTCGCGCTGCTTGTTCATTACGTCGTCGTATTCCAGCAGGTGTTTGCGGGCCTCGAAGTGCTGTGCCTCCACCGCCTTCTGCGCCGCTTCGATCCGCCGCGTAATCATGCGCGACTCGATGGGCACGCCCTCTTCCATGCCCAAGCGCTGCAGCAGCGTGCTCACCCACTCTTTCGCGAAGATTCGCATCAAGTCGTCTTCCAGCGAAAGATAGAAACGCGATGCACCCGGATCGCCCTGGCGGCCGGCGCGTCCGCGAAGCTGGTTATCGATACGCCGCGCCTCATGGCGCTCGGTGCCGAGGATGAACAGCCCTCCGCTAGCGATCACTTGTTTGTGCTCGGCCTCGGTCTCGGACTTGTATCTGCTGACTAGCTCCTGCCACTGCTCGGTGGACACGCGATACTCGGCCCCCTGGTAGTACCAGTACGTTGTCGTCGGATCGTCCGGCCTCGCCTGCACGGCGCCCGCGGTAATTTGCACCGGCTGGGCCAGGCCTTTCTTCAGGCATTCCTGCTTGGCGATAAACTCGGCGTTGCCGCCCAACAGAATGTCCGTGCCGCGGCCTGCCATGTTGGTGGCGATCGTCACCCTGCCAAATCGTCCGGCCTGCGCCACGATCTCGGCTTCCTGCTCGTGATGTTTGGCGTTCAAGACGACATGCTTGATGCCCTTTTTCTTCAGCAGATCGGAGAGCCGCTCGGATTTCTCGATGGAAGTCGTACCCACCAGCACCGGCTGTCCGGTGTCGTGCAGACGCTGCACCTCGTCGGCGGCCGCAAAGTACTTTTCCTTCTCGGTGCGGTAGACGGTGTCGGCATTCTCGATCCTGATCAAGTCCCGGTTCGTCGGGATGACAACCACTTCCAGTTTGTAAATCTTGTAGAACTCGGCCGCCTCTGTCTCCGCCGTGCCGGTCATGCCGGCCAGCTTCTTGAACATGCGGAAGTAATTCTGGAAGGTGATGGTCGCCAGCGTCTGGTTTTCGCGCTCGATCTTCACCCCTTCCTTCGCCTCGACTGCCTGGTGCAAACCATCGGACCAGCGCCGCCCCGGCATCAGCCGTCCGGTAAACTCGTCGACGATCAGCACCTCGCCGTCCTTCACCACGTATTCCACGTCTCGCCGGTAATGATTGTGTGCCTTGAGCGCGGTCTCCACGTGGTGCTTGAGATCCCAATTCTCGGGATCGGCGATGTTACCTATCCCCAGCATTTTTTCGACTTTTTCCCAGCCATCTTCGGTGACGGTGATCGTCTTATGCTTTTCGTCGATGGTGTAGTCGCCGGTGTAGATCTTGATTCCCGGTTCCGGTCCAGGCAGCTCTTCGCCTCTCGTCAGCTTGGGAATGATCCCGTTCACCCTGTAATACTTGTCGGTCGACTCCTCGCTGGCCCCGCTGATGATCAGCGGCGTACGCGCTTCGTCGATCAGGATCGAATCCACTTCGTCGACGATCGCGAAGCTGTGCGCGCGCTGCACGCAGTCGCGTACGTCGAACTTCATGTTGTCGCGCAGGTAGTCGAATCCGAACTCGTTATTCGTGCCGTAAGTTACATCGGAGGCGTAGGCCGCCCGCCGCTGCTCGTCGTCGAGGTCGTGAACGATTACCCCGACCGAGAGCCCCAGGAAGCTGTACAGTTTCCCCATCCACTCGGAGTCGCGCTTGGCCAGGTAGTCGTTCACCGTGACCACGTGTACGCCGCGGCCGGAGAGCGCATTCAGATACACCGGCAAGGTCGCCACCAGGGTTTTGCCCTCGCCGGTTTTCATCTCGGCGATCTTGCCCTGGTGCAGCACCACTCCACCGATCAACTGCACGTCGAAGTGGCGCATGTCGAGCACGCGCCGGCCCGCCTCGCGGACCACGGCGAAGGCCTCTTCCAGAATCTCGTCCAGCACTTCGGCCAGCGCGCGGTCGCGAGCGGCCTCTAACTCTTTGGCGCGGTCGCGAGCGGCGTCTTCCTCTTTGGCGGGCTCGCCTTCGCCGTTCGGATTCTCGGCGTCAACCTTAGCCATCCTCTCCTGGATGCGAGCGCGAAATACTTCCGTCTTGGCAACCAGCTCCGCGTCACTCAGCTTGCGTATTTCCGCTTCGAGCGCATTGATGCGCTCCACCCTTGGCTGCATGCGCTTGACTTCGCGCTCATTGGCAGTCCCAAATACCTTCGCCATCAGCTTATTGATCAAGCCAGTATTCCTTTATGACAAGCCGCAACTTACCGAATCGCGGGCAGTGCCCTTCCGCAGCGCCCCGGGAGCGTAATTCCCAAGCTCCGTGGCCGAGGCAAACTTCGCCTCCGGACCTGTCTAACCTATTTTAGACCGAATCCCTCGGGTGCCCCACGTTCCGCCCCGCTTTTGGGCTAACGTGGGGTAGTTGCCGGAAGCCCCATATCTCTCATCGAGCCCGCTGGTGCTCGGGTGCCCCACGTTCGCCCGTTGTCGGCTAACGTGGGTAGTTTGCCGACGGTGCCCCACATCTGCCGTAGTTAGCAGATGTGGGACTTTAATTTCGATTCACTCGGGGGTTCAACATCTGCTTGGCACCCCACGTTCGCCCGTTGTTGGCTAACGTGGGGTAGTTTGCCGACGGTGCCCCACATCTGAGTGTCATCCTGAGCGCAGCGAAGGATCTGCTTTTCTTGCGGGTGCCCCAGGTTCCGCGCCGCCAAGCACTCCTTTGAGACGCGCCGCGCCATCTGGTCAAGCTGCGCCATTCGTAGCAAACGGCTCACTTGGCTGTTCGGGGTCACCGGCGAGCCCTGCTCGCTGGGGTGATTGTTCGGCGCTAACCTGGGGTAGTCAAGTCACCTGACCTTTTGGTTTTCGACAACAGAAACAAAAGGTGGCTCGACTTCGCTCGCCATGACAAACTGATATTTTATCTGGTGCCCCACATTCGCCCGCCGTTGGCTAACGTGAGACAGCTTATACGCGTTCGCCGCGTGAGCCCGCGTAGCGGGCATAAGACGGTAGCCCCAGGCGCAAGCCTGGGGTAGCCATGGAATCCGTACACCCCCAGCCCGCGTAGCGGGCGTAAGATGCGCGGGTGCCCCACGGGAAAACGATGCGAATCCCCCTTTAGCCCTGATATCATCGCGAGAAGTTATGTTCTATAGCCGATTCCTGCAATCAGTAGAGCTGTGGCCGGATGCTGTCGCCGTGGAGATTCAGCGCCAGCCTGCTCCGGTCTCCAGCCAGAAACCGTCGAGCGTTCCAGACTGTCCCGACGATTCGCGGGACAGTTACACCTACCGCCAGCTTCGGCAGCGTGCCGAGTCGGTTGGCGCCTGGTTGCAACGCTCCGGACTCCAGCCGGGCGCGCGTTGCGCGATTCTTGCCAATAATAGTCCTGACTGGGTTGCGGTTTACCTGGGCATTGTCGCCGCCGGACACACAGCCGTTCCGCTGGACACCGCCTTCAACTGCGAGCAGGTCGAAAAGTTGCTGCGCGACTGCGGCGCAACCCTCATTTTTGCCGACGCCAAGCACCTCCCTATCGCCCGCCACGCCGGCACCGGCCACCAACTGAAAATCGCGCTGCTCGACGACCCTGATCTTCCGCCGCCACCCGAACAGCCCGCCCTGCGAGAGATGTACCGCACCGCAGCCGACGGATTCACCCCGTCCTCTGCCAGGCCCAATGACGTTGCCTGCATCCTCTACACCTCCGGAACCACCAGCGATCCCAAGGGCGTTATGCTCTCGCACGCCAACCTGCGCGGCGAGATGGAAGCGGTCTTTCGCTTCGTGCGCTTCGACTACACGGACGCGATTCTTGGCGTGCTGCCGCTCTTCCACGCCCTGGCGCAGATGGCAAACCTGATGCTGCCGCTGGCCTGCGGCGCGCGCGTGGTTTTCCTCGAGTCGTTAAACACCACCGAACTTCTGCGCGCCCTCACCGAGCGAAACATAACGTTATTCTGCTGCGTGCCGCAGTTCTTTTACCTCATTCACGAACGTGTCTTTCAGGAAGCGCGCAAGCGAGGGACGCTTATCTGGGCCGCGTTTCGGGCAATGCTGGCGCTGTCGCGCGCCGGCCGCCAAGTAGGGCTGAACCCGGGCAAGATATTATTCAAGAAAGTTCACACCCTGCTCGGCCCCAGGATGCGCTACCTGGTCACCGGCGGTTCGCGCTTCGACGTGGCGATCGGCCGTGACTTCCATACCCTTGGCTTCGATTTTCTGCAAGCCTACGGGCTCACCGAGACCACGGGCGGAGCGATGGTCACGCCGACCGACGCGAACGTGATCGGTTCGGTCGGCAAGCCGCTGCCCGGCAACGAAGCCAAGATCGTCGACGCCAAGCCGGCGGAAGATGGCTCTGGTCACAGCGTCGGTGAGATCGCGATTCGCGGGCCCATTGTCATGAAGGGCTATTACAACCGCCCCGACGCCACCGCCGAAGTCATTCGCGACGGCTGGCTGCACACCGGCGATCTTGCCTACACCGATGCCGGCGGCAATTTCTTCATCACCGGCCGGCAGAAGGAAATCATCGTCCTCAGCTCCGGCAAGAACATTTATCCCGAAGAAATCGAGAGCTACTACCTGAAGAGTCCCTGGATCAAGGAAGCCTGCGTCATGGGACTGGAGGGCGCGCCGGGCGATCCGGTTTCCGAGCGCCTGCACGCGGTCATCGTCCCCAATCTCGACGTGCTGCGACAGAAGAAGGTCGTGAACATGCGCGAGGTCATCCGCTACGACGTGGAGAACATCTCGTCGCACCTGCCGGCCACCAAGCGCATCCTGAGCTATGACATCTGGCAGGAAGACCTGCCGCGCACCACCACGCGCAAGCTGCGCCGCTTCGAGATCGAGGCCCGTGTCCGCCGGATGCAGGCCAGCGGCGCGCGCAATTCCGAGGGACAGCTTGCCCGCGAATTGACGGACGAGGAAAGCGACTGGATCTCCCAGCCCGAGGTCCAACAGGCCATCGCCATCGTTCGCGCGGCGGCGAAGAATTCGGTCGCCCGGGTGCATCCGCGCGACAATCTCGAACTCGATCTCGGCCTCGATTCCATGGAGCGGGTCGAACTGCTGGTTCAGCTCGAGCACCATCTCGCCGCCGATGTCGACGATTCCGCCGCCTCCGAGGTCTACACCGTCCGCGAGTTGATCGACCTTGTCCGCGGCAACATGGGCAAGGGCGCGAGCCAGACGGTCGGCTGGGAGACGCTGCTCGCCACGGAAGCGACCGATCCCGAGGTTGTGGCGCTCACCAGGGAGCGGCCCATCGCCAGCCGCCTCTGGTACCTCTTCGGCAGAACCGTCAATCTGTTCACCAAGGACATGTTTCACCTCAAACTCACCGGACTCGAAAAACTTCCTCCCAAGGGACCTTTCATCCTCTGCGCCAATCATCAGAGCTATCTTGATGCGCCCGTGCTCACCGCGGCGATGCCCTGGCACATCTTCCGCGATGTCTTCTACGTCGGAGACAGCGAGAAATTCGGCTCCGGGCCGGCGCGGACCATGGCGCGCTTCCTGCGCCTCATTCCGGTCGACCCGGACGCGAACCTTGTGCCCGCCATGCAAGCCGGCGCCTACGGCTTGCGCCACGGCAAAATTCTGGTTCTCTATCCGGAAGGCGAGCGCAGCATCGATGGCGTGCCGAAGAGCTTCAAGAAGGGAGCCGCAATTCTCGCGCACCACCTGAATGTGCCGATTGTGCCCGTCGCCCAGGATGGCTTTTTCGAGGCATGGCCGCGCGACCGTAACTTCCAGCGCTTCGCCCCGCTGCGCATCCAAATCGGAGATCCAATTTATCCCGATCCCGCCGAAGCGCCCGACGCGGCCTACAACCGGCTCACGGCCGAGGCGCGCCGGCAGATCGTATCCATGTGGGAGCACCTGCGCGCACAACGTTCCGCGCAACCACAGGCCAATCACCCCGGCTCCGGCAGCCCCGCCGAAAAGCATCAAGCCACGCACCCACAGTAGCTACATCCCGACATAATCTCAGCCTGTCATGGCGCGGGTGCTTCCATGGTAGGTATGTTGCAATCTCAGACCATCATGACGTATCAGACTGTCATGGCGAGCGAAGTCGAGCCACCTTTTGTTTCTCCTTTTGTTTCTCTTTTTGTTTCTCTTTTTGTTTCTCTTTTTGTTTCTCTTTTTGTTTCTCCTTTTGTTTCTCCTTTTGTTTCTCCTTTTGTTTCTCCTTTTGTTTCTGTGCGGGTGCCCCAGGTTCCGCGCCGCCAAGAAACTCCATTGAGACTATCCGCGCCACCTGGCTGGCTGTGCCGCCCGTAGCAAAAGCTCCTTTGGTCGTTCGGCGCTAACCTGGGGTAGTTTATACACTCACCGTGTTCGGCCGCCGAGTGCCCCGCGTTCCGTTCCTCTTTTTGGCTAACCTGTGGTAGTTTATACGTCCACCGCGTGAGCCCGCGTAGCGGGCATAAGACGATAGCCCCAGGCGCAAGCCTGGGGTACGCACGAAACCCGCACACCCCAGCCCGCGTAGCGGGCGTAAGAACCGACGGTGCCCCACATCTGCCGCGGTTAGCAGATGTGGGACTTCTAACCTGGAGTAGTTCCTTTCGGGCGTGCCCGGGGATGCGTTTTGTCGTACACCTCCATCACTTTGCGCGTGGAGAGCTGCGTATAACGTTGCGTGGTGGCCAGGCGCTCGTGTCCAAGCAACTCCTGAATCGAGCGCAAGTCCGCGCCTTCCTCGAGCAGATGCGTCCCAAACGCGTGCCGCAGCGTATGCGGATGCACTTCCGGCGACAAGCCATTGGCGACCGCTACGGACTTGACGATGCGTCCCACGCTGCGCGTCGTCAGTCGCGTGCCGCGATGATTGATGATCAGTGCCGTCGACGTTTTCCGCTGCTCCGCAAGCACCCGCTGACGCGCGTGCAGATAATTGCGCAGCGCCCAATCGGCCTTATCTCCGAACGGCACCAGGCGCTCTTTCTTGCCTTTGCCGCGCACCATGATTCCCTGCTGGCTCCAATAGATGTGGTCGACGTTGATGCCGGTCAGCTCCGAGTTGCGGATTCCGCACCCGTAAAGCAGTTCGAAGATCAGACGATCGCGCTCGGGAAACGCCGCCTGCTCGGGCTGCGCCGCATCGAGCACGCGGTTCATCTCTTCGATGCTGGGCACGCGCGGCAATTTCTTGGGAAGCTTCGGGGTAGACACCAGCAGAGCCGGATTCTGCTTCACCAGCTTTTCGCGCGCCAGAAACTTGAACAGCGAACGCACAGCGGCCAGCGCCCGCGCCACCGAGGGCTTGGTCAACCCGTGGTCGTAAAGATGAGAGAGGAAACCGCGAATCCGCACGTGATCGACCGCCTCCCATGCGCTCTCGCTGGGGTCCCCAGCGCGCGCCGCCGCTGCGCGTGTTGGGGCAGAAAGGTAGGCTGAGAATTGCTCCAGATCGGTCTTGTACGCCTTGATCGTGTGCGGCGAGGCATTCTTCTCGCGCAGTGACCGCAGAAACTGCGCCACGTCGCGCGCTACCTTTGATTCTTTCGCCGGCGATTCTTTCGCCGATCCTTTCCCCGGCGCGCCGGAAGTGCCTCGTGGTTTAGTCATTCCATCCTTCACTAGTAGGTGTCCCGGAAATACCTTGCACTAACCAAAAACTCTCCCGAATGTCGCCCTGAGCGTAGCGAAACCAAAGAACCTCCTGAAGTGTCATCCTGAGCGCTCGGGGTCCCCGGCGACGGCCGCTTTTGCCGTTGCTGGGGTAGAGGAGGCTGGTGGCCCATATCTCGCAACGACCCCGACGGTGCCCCACATCTGCCGCAGTTAGCAGATGTGGGATTCTAGCCGTTCTTACTTCACCCCGCGGTCCTTCGCCCGCGGATGATACTCACGGTACACACTCTTCAGGCGGTCGAGCGCCAGGTGCGTATAAACCTGCGTCGTCGAAATGTCTGCGTGTCCCAGAATCGTCTGCACCGTACGCAGGTCCGCTCCGTTCTCGACCATGTGGGTGGCGGCGCTGTGTCTCAGCATGTGCGGACTGGCATGCGGTCCGGTCTGCGCCGAGCTGGCGGAGACAATCTGCCAGACGCGCTCCCGCGTCAGCTTGCGCGCACCCCTGCCGATAAACAGGCATGCCGACTGCTTCTCGCCAGCCAGCGCCGCGCGCACGGCCAGATAGCCGGAGATCGCGCCGAGTGCGGCCTGGCCCAGCGGCACAATGCGTTCCTTGTCTCCCTTGCCGCGCACCAGAACGTAGCCGAGATCGCGTTTCACGTCCTCCATGCGCAGGCCCACCACTTCGGAGACGCGCAGGCCGCCCGCGTAGAGCACTTCCAGCATGGCGCGATTGCGCACATTCAGTTCGTGCCCGCACTTCGCCTTCGGAGCGGTGATATCGGAGCGTTCCAGCAGATGCTCAACCTCCGCGCGTCCCAGCGACTTGGGCAGAACCTTCCACTGCCGGGGCGAATCGATGTCGAGCGTCGGGTCGTGCTTGGTGTGCCGGTCCAGCAGCAGAAACCTGTAGCACTGCCGCAAGCTGGAAAGTTTGCGCGCCACCGTCCGGCCATCGGCCCCCTCGGCAAACAGCCAGTCGAGAAAGTCCCGGACATCCTGACGCCGCGCCTGCACCAGCCCGCGTTTACGTTTTTCGAGAAAGCCAATCCACTTTTTCAGATCGCCGGCATAAGACTGAATCGAGAGTCGGGCGAGTCCGCGCTCCACCTTGAGGTATTCACAGAATGACGACAGCAGATGTAGGTCTTCCCGCGCGCGGCTCATGCGTTTGAGTATGCGCATTATCGGACATAGACGCGATAACCAATTGGGTGCGCATTATCGGACATAGAGACGACGACCCTGCGCATTATCGGACACTGATGCAATAACCAATAGGTGTTTTTAACGTGTTTTAGACGCGTTTTAGCCGCCAAAAAATGATCGAAATCGGCCTCGTGGAGTGGTCGGAGAGCCAGGTTCCTAGCTCACTTTTTGCGCTGCCAGGCTCAGTTTGTGAAGCACATCCAGCGCATGCAGCGGGCTTTCCGGACTCTCTAAGTGTTTGAAAAAGCAGTAGATTTCCTGCACTCGCTCGGAAATCCGGGTTACGTTCGTGGCAATCGAGGCGCGCTCGCCGGCCTGGTAATCGGGTTTCCGGTAACGAAAGTAGACAAAATCCGCGGTGATCACTTGCGGTGTGGAAAACGCCTCGCTTTCGGCGATGCAAAGGGCCGCTCGATGTTTGCGCAGAACCTCGTAAGTGCTTTGTTGGAACCAGGATTCGTCTCGAAACTCAAAGGCGGCCTTTAAGCTTCGCGGCAGCATTGCCAGGAACGAGTCGAGCGTCTCCGCATCTGCCTTGCAGAGCCCGGGAAGCTGAAAGAGCACCGGCCCCAGTCGGTGCAAGGCCGCAAGTGGCTGAATCGATGAGAGAAAGCGCAGTAGCGGCTCATCTACGTTGCGCAGGCGATGGAAGTGCGTGATCGACTGGTGCGCCTTGAGCACGAAACGGAAGCTTTCGGGCGTTTCAGCCAGCCAGTTCGCGATGGTCTTTTCCGAAAGCAGATGGCGGAAGGTGTAATTGACCTCAACCGCATTCAGCTTCGTCGCGTAATAGTGCAGGAACTGCTTCTGCGGCAGCTTTGGAGGAAAAAAATCGGGCTGCCAGGCCTTGTAAGCCCAACCGGAAGTACCAACGTAAATCTCCTTCATGATTTCATTCACCTCCGATTGAGATTCGCCGCATACCCTCGGCGCTCACGCGGGACGACGCTTGCGTGTGGTCGAGTCGCTTGGCGGCTTCGCGCCCTTCCTGCCCTTGCTCGCCGGCCGCCCTGATTGCGTTAGTTGCTCAGAGACAACGCTGCGTCGCTCGCCCGCCGTCGCGCTTCTTTTCGATGCAGCTCTCAAGTTTGGGCCAAGCCGAACGGCATCGCCGGCCGCAAACAGTTTTCGCAGCTCTTCGAGCGCGGGAAGCTTCTGCCGCAGCTCCAACACCGGCGCAAATAAGTCTCCCATCTTCTTGCTCCGCGAAAGTACCTCGTCAGAGTCAAAGACGAGAAGCTCCGGATCGCCCTTTTGCAAGCAGCGCTCCACTTCGTCCCATTTCACGGGAGCCGATACGGTGGGCCGCGCTTTGGCGCGCAAGGAATAGACGCAAACCGTGGTCTTGTGATCGTCGTTCTGGCTCCAGTCGACAAAGACCTTTCCACCCCGGACGTTTTTTTTCATTTCGCTTACGACCAGGTCCGGGTGCTGCCGTTCCAGCGCGCTCGCCAACTCATGCGCAAAGGGCTTGGTTTCATCGTAGGTGATAGTGCTGTTTAGCGGAACGTAGACCTGCAATCCCTTGGAGCCCGAAGTCTTGGGAAAGCTCTCCAGCCCAAGCCGGTCAAAAACCGCGCGGACCCACAGCCCCACCTGGCAGCACTGCACGATGTCGGCTGGTTCTCCCGGATCGAGATCGAACACAATCATCGTGGGTCGCAAGATGTCGACGGCCCGTGACAACGACGTGTGCAGCTCGATGTCCGCCAGGTTCGCGCACCACACCAGCGTCGCGAGATCCTGGACCAGGCAGTATTTCATCCACTTGTTGTTTCCCGCGCTCCAAACGGGCGCCGTCTGCACCCACTCGGGGCGATGGTCCGGACAGTTTTTTCGTAGAAGTGCATTCCCGTGACGCCATTCGGGTAGCGTTTGAGCGTCAGCGGGCGCGCCTCCAGGTGCGGCAGAAGCACGGGCGCAATGCGCACGTAATAGTCAATCATCTGCCCCTTTGTGAAGCCGGCCTCGGGATAAAGCACCTTGCCGAGGTTTGAAAGCCGCAGCGCGCGTCCTTCGATATCGACCACTGTTTCGTCTTTTGCCACGACAGGTTAGATGCGATCGCAGATGCGCGTTTGCCAATCGGGCTAGGCCAAAACCAGAGATGGGCTGCCACTCTGTTCTGGCAGCGAAGCGCATGCCAGGCAATTGCCCCGCGATTTTCGCAACTCGCCCGATCCAGCGGCCATCCAAGCGCATGTGGCGAACGATCAGCAAAAACCGCTTCCAGTCAGTTCATCGCAGCCGCCGCCGTTTCCCGAAGAGCAGCGGCAACTGTTCCGCGAAGTGCTGGAGCTGTTCAACCGTCATTGCGTTCCCTACGCGGTCTCCGGCGCCTTCGCCTTGCAGAAACACACGGGCATATGGCGCGACACCAAGGATCTCGATCTGTTCCTTCCCGCCGACGATGTGCCCTCAGCCTTGCGCGGCCTGCATGACGCGGGCTTCCAGACGGAGGTCTGCGATCCGGTCTGGCTCGCGAAGGCGCATCGCGGCGAGTACTTCGTAGACCTGATCACGGGGATGAGCAATGCCGTGATCACGGTCGATCGTTCCTGGATCTCGCATGCTAGCCTTTCTGAAGTATTTGGCGTGCCGACCCGTGTTCTGGCGCCGGAGGAGCTGATCGCGTCGAAGTTGTTCGTAACTCGCCGCGAACGCTTCGACGGAGCCGACATCGTTCACGTCATCCACGGCACTCGCGGCAATCTCGACTGGAGCCGCATTCTGGCTCTTGCCGGCAAGCACTGGGGAGTCGTGCTCTGGGCGATCGTACTTTTCCAGTACGTCTATCCCGCTCAAGCCGGCTACATCCCGCGAGCGGTCTGGGACGATTTGCTGGCGCGTTTCCGCTCGGAAGTGGAACACCCCGACCCAAATGCGCAATTTCGCGGCAGCCTCATCGACGAGAATATGTTCGCCATTGATGCCGGTGAATGGGGTCTCGACAACTTGGTGAAACAATTCCGTCTTATGCGCGAGAAGATAATTCCGATTGCCCGGAAAGACACCGCTGCCTGACCAATCAGCATGGTGATTGTAACCATTGGGGGAAAACAGGGATGAGAATCGCCGCCACCGCGGACCTTCATTTCACGCCCCAGATGTATGACAAGATTCGCGATCAGATGAACCGGGTGCGCGACGAAGCCGACGTGCTCGTCCTCGCCGGCGACCTGACGAATTACGGCCGGCCTGCGGAAATGGAGTCTCTGCTGAATGCGCTGGTGCGGCTGCGCATTCCGATTGTCGCGGTGTTGGGTAATCACGATTACGAAAGCGGCAAGCAAGAAGAGCTGATCAACATGATGACGGCTGAAGGCGTCAAGGTTCTGGATGGTACCGCTTACGAGCGCGACGGGGTTGGCTTCGCCGGAACGAAAGGCTTCCTGGGCGGATTCGGCCGCGGAATGCTGACCGCTTTCGGCGAGCCCGAGGTGAAAGCCTTTGTCCAGAGTTCCATCGACGAAGCGCTCAAGCTGGAGCGCGCCCTGTCGCTGCTGCGCACGGAAAGGCGGGTCATCGTCGTCCATTACTCTCCGATCGCCGACACCGTGAAGGGCGAGCCGATGGAGATTTATCCCTATCTTGGCAACTCGCGCCTTGCTGAGGTGGTGGACCGGCATGGCGCCAGCATTATCGTACACGGCCATGCCCACCACGGGGCAGCCGATGGCAAAACCACGTCCGGCATTCCGGTCTACAACGTCGCACTGTCCATTTTGCAGCGCCTGAATCCACCGATGCCTTATCGCATATTCGACGTCTAATAGACGGTGGAGAAACGCGCCGGCTCAAATCTGGTGCATTTGACACAGCTATCTCGCATCTGTAACTTCGACAAGTTCGGGCGAATCGCGTGGGGATGCTTGGTATCCACCATTCCTATTGCCGATGAAGCGCCCGACGGAGGCAGGATGAAGCGCATAAAGACTGGCTTCCCCTTGTTGCTGCTCGTGCTCTGCTGGATTCCGGCGTTCGCCCAGGATCTGGCCTCATTCGAGAAGCGGGTGACGGTAAACAAGCTCCCTAACGGGCTGACGGTCGTCCTCTGCAGGCGGCCGGAGGCGCCAGTTTTTTCGTTTGCTACGTGGGTCGATTCCGGTTCGTCGCAAGACCCGCTTCACATGACAGGCCTGGCCCACATGATGGAGCACATGGCGTTCAAAGGAACCGACAAGATTGGTACCGCCGACTATTCGGCTGAGCGGTTGGCTTTGGCCGAGGTCGAAAGCGCCTATGCCGCCTATCGCTCCGAACGGATCAAGGCCGCCGCCGATCCCAAGAAGGTCGCGGAACTGGAAAAGGCGTGGAAAGACGCAATCGCCCGGGCTGACAAATATGTCGTCAAGGGCGCTTTCGACGAGATTGTGCAGCGCGAGGGCGGTGTCGGGCTGAACGCGTTCACCACCTACGATGAGACGGTTTATTTTTACTCCATGCCGGTCAACCGCCTTGAACTGTGGGCTTATCTCGAGTCCGAACGCTTCACTCATCCCGTGATGCGCGAGTTTTACAAGGAGCGCGACGTGGTGATGGAAGAGCGCCGCATGCGGACGGATTCCGACCCGACCCAGCGGATGATCGAGCAATTTCTGTCGATTGCTTTCGACGCCAATCCCTACCATCGCCCGACTATTGGGTACATGAGCGATTTGCAGTATTTCTCGGCGACGGATGCGATGAGCTTCTTCAAGTCGTACTATGTCCCCAGCAATCTCGTAGTGGCCGTCGTGGGTGATCTCGACCCCGCAACCGCCATGCCGGTTATTTCGAAGTACTTTGGCCGCATTCCCTCCGGCAGCAAGCCCGAGGAGTTCGTCAGCACGCAACCCCCGCAGGATTCGGAGCGCTCGATCCTGGTGAAAGACCCTTCGCAGCCGATTTACCTCGAGGGATATCACCGGCCAAGCTACCGCGATCCCGATGACGCAGTCTACGACACGATCAGCGATATGCTTTCCAGCGGACGCACGTCGCGGCTCTTCCGCTCCATGGTGCGCGACCAGAAGATCGCGGCCGCGGCCGGCGGTTTCTCGCCCTTTCCCGGAGAAAAATATCCGCACCTCTTCGCCTTCTATGCCGTGCCGCTGCCTGGACACACTCCCGAGGAAATGGAGAAGGCTATTCACGGCGAGATCGAACGCCTCAAGACAGAGGACGTCTCCGACGACGAATTGAAAATGGTAAAGACACGGGCCAAGGCCACTCTGATTCGAGGGCTGGCCAGCAATTCCGGCTTGGCGCAGCAACTGGCAGTTGCGCAGACCCGTTACGGCGACTGGCGCGAACTCTTCCGCCAGGTGGACCGCATCGACAAGGTGACGAAGCAAGACATCCGCCGGGTTGCGAACAAGACCTTTGTAGAGGCTAACCGCACCGTCGGCTCCATTGAAACGATACAGCCCGCACAGGGTGGCAAGGAGAACGAACAATGAACAGCATCAGTTCCACCCCACTACGTGCAAAGCCGCGTAGTGGGGGCCCCGGGCGGTTGCTTCTCTCGCTGACATTGCTGTTCTTTGTTTCCGCCGTGGTTTCCACGGCAATCGCTCAGCAACCTGCCGCATCGGCGAGCACTCCCAGCGCCGCGGATGGAGTCTCTTCCAGTTGGCAGCAGATTCCCATTCCGCCATTGCCCCAGTGGACCGCCGCGCAGCCCAAGCGAATCGAGCTGGCCAACGGCATGATTATTTTTTTGCAGGAAGACCCCGAGCTTCCGCTGATCAGCGGGCAGGCAACGATTCGCGGAGGTTCGCAATCGGAGCCGGCGAACAAGGTCGGGATGCTCGACATCTATGGCGACGTGTGGCGAACCGGCGGAACCAGCAAAATGACCGGCGACCAGATGGACGACTTTCTCGAAGTGCGCGCCGCCAAGCTTGAAACCGATGACCACAAGGAGAGCACCACGATCGCCTTCGATTGTCTTAAGGGAGACTTCGACGACGTCTTTCGCCTCTTCCTCGAACTGCTACGCGACCCCGCATTCCGCCAGGACAAAATCGAACTCGCCCAAAATGAAATGAACACGAACATTGCGCGCCGCAATGACAGCAGCCAAGGCATCGCCGACCGCGAAGCCGCAAAGCTTGTCTATGGCAAGAACAGTCCTTACGCCCGCAGTCCCGAGTTTGCCACCGTGGCGGCGGTGACGCGCGACGATCTGCTCGCCTGGTTCAAACAGCACGTTGCTCCCAACAACATCATTTTCGGCATCGTCGGCGACTTTAATTCCGCCGAGATGGAGAAGCGGCTGCGGACCGCCTTCGAAGGCTGGCCGCGCGGACCGCAGGCCGCCAAGCCCGACATTCCGCTCACGCCCGCCAAACCCGGCCTCTACGCCGTGGATAAGCCTGACGTGAACCAGAGCCAAATCCGCTTCGTCACTCTCGGAATCGAGCGCAGTAACCCGGACTATTTCGCCGTGCAGGTGATGAACCATGTCTTGAGCGGCGGATTCGCGTCGCGGCTCATGGCTGACCTGCGCACCAAGCGCGGCCTGGCTTATTCGGTCGGCGGCGGCCTCGGCGCGGGATGGGATCATCGCGGAATGTTCTGGCTGACCATTGCCACCAAGAGCGCCTCGACGGTCGACGCCATCGAGGGCATGCGCGAAGACTTGGCGAAATTCAAGGCCGACCCTCCCACGCCGGAGGAATTGAAATTCGCCAAGGACGCAATCCTGAATTCATTCATCTTCCGCTTCGATACGCCGGCAAAAGTTCTGCACGAGCGCATGACCTACGAGTTCCACGGGTACCCGCTCGATTTCCTGGAAAAGTTTCGGGCAGGCATCGAAAAGGTCACCGCCGCCGATGTCAACCGCGTGGTGCAGAAATACGTTCACCCCGAACAATTTGCCGTGCTGGTTGTGGGCAATACGAGCCAATTCGGAAAGCCGCTCGCGCCGCTTGGCCCGGTAACCAAAATCGACATCTCGATTCCGGACGCTGCCGCGGCTGCGGCCCGATGATTAGGCCTGACAAGTGCGAGAAACCGCGCTTGCCTCGATGAAGTTCGATGGTGCCCCATGTTCGCCTGCTTTTGGCTAACATGGGGTAGTTTCTTGGACTGGTGGCTCCATCCGCCGTGGAGGCTTGGGAAGGGTTCTGCTCTAACGGTCGAACTGCCCCACATCTGCAACAGAAGCAGATATGGGCCACCAGCCAGTATTTGTTGCCCGTCTAAACCGGATAAAATACTTCTGACTCGATGGTTACGCCGTTGGCTGTGGCCCGATCATGTTGAACGGTAAAGTCGCGGCCCTCCTGCGGTAACCAGTTGTAACGAAAAAACTCCTCCACTGCAGACTTGAGATCAATTGATTCCGCGATGATTCGGACAAATGCTTCGAATTCGACAACTCCCATAGCGTCTGTTGGTTCTATCCACAACCAATGATCTCGTGCTAGTAGAACATAAAAAACATTCTGATAATTCGCAATCGGTCGGGAAAGGATGCCCCGCGAAACGAGGTAGCTTGGATTTTCCGAGAGAAACGTTGCGATTTGAGTGAGCTGTCCGACTCCCTTCAAGACCTCCGCATCTCTGGCAACGTGCTCGACCGATCTCGCCGTCTTCCTGATCCACTTTGCCTCAACAAATGCGACGGTTGAACAGCTCTCGTCCTCAAGGAGTAGATCAATATCGGGAACAGGGGCGGGGAGAGAGATAGGGCCGCAGGGCTTGAACCGAGCACAAACTTTCTGCACAACCGACAACATTTCTGGCTCTTTTTCAAGCGAAGTTGCGTCGAACACGGATGGCCTCAAGAGAGAACAGACGCGCAAGATGTTCTCATCCGGTCGACTGTGAAGCGGAAACTGCGGTGCAACAGCCAGCTGGAAGCCTGCGTTATCTAGAGGAACGAATGGATGGATGTGGAGATCAAGCGAGCTAGCGGGATCGAAGGTTAGGTCCCGGAGGATCGAATCAATCTTGTTCCGGGGTATCCCGCTCAGCCTAGCCAGCGTTGTTGCCCAATTCGACCTTGATCGGATGAGGAGAGCTGAATCAAGAGGATACCAGCCGTAGTTTTTTCCCCAGGCAAAGCACAGGAACTCATGAGCCGCACAGACAGCCAGGAAGGACGCGTAGAACAATTTGAACTCGGTGAGCGAATAATCACCAATAACCAGAGAACCTGACCGGCGAACGATTCCATCGACCCTGGCTTGGTATTCAGGCAGAAGTTCTTTCCAGAGTTCCCAAGGATCTGCGTATCGAAAACTCCGGCCTCCAGTCTTCCGGCAACCTTGGAACACGCTTGCGAACAGTTCCTCCATACGCGGCGTCTGCGGCGTTTTCTCAGCACGGTGGCCTTTGTGTCTTCCGCACTTTGGCCGAAACCCCTTTTGATAAGCGGCTACCTGGCGGTTGCGTTCCGTCCCGGGCACTGTGAATCGCGCCCAGGTTTGCGAGGCTACTTCGACGGCATACCTGTCTTTGTGCCATAGCGGCAGACAAGTCAAGAATACGTCATAGTTGTGTGCCACGGTGAGAGCCTGTTTGACACTTGCTTCTATCTGTTTATTCCAGCGAAGAGACCACAACCTTGAGGCTCGCTTCCCATACATTCTCACCCATTTCAACGCGACTGCGAGAAAGCGACCAGTATTGATTAGCGTCGCAGTCAGATGGGATGTATTGTCTCCTCGTTTAGCAATCTCACGCTCGACCATCTGGATGCCGCCCGCAAGGAGCGCACAGGAAGCGACATTCGCTGGTATCTTCAGAATCGAAAGAGAGGTATAGCAGCGATCTGCTTGCGTCTCGATCCGTTCGACTGCTTCAACAATGTCCTTTGGAGCAATTTTCTTGATTGTGGGCATGAACTTGAAAACGTTGACAAGAGCCAACCTGATCCCTTCTGGTTTATAGTAGCCCGCGCCAGCATAAATGCAATGACGCCATCAATCGCTGGTGGCCCACATCCGCCGTTTTTCGGCGAATGTGGGGGGCTTCGGAAGGGTTCTACTCAAACGCTGAACTGCCCCACATCTGCAACAGAAGCAGATATGGGCCACCACCCTAAATGTGCGCCACCCCGCGAAGGAACTACCCCAGGTTAGCCAAATGCGGGCGAACCTGGGGCACCGAGCCCTCTGTCATGGGCCTACCCCGGAACCCGATCCATTACCTCCCGTCGCTTGACACGGCCATCCGCTGAGGCTAATCTTACGAAGCGAATAAAAGGCGAAAGTGGTGTTCCCAATGCCAGCCCTCCACAATTCTTATCTCTTCCATCTTGCCGAGCCGGAAGAAGAGCCGCTCCGTCTGGTTGGAATCGCCAAGCTTGCCGCCCAGGGTGAGTTCGTCCGTCCCGGCCACAACGTGCAATATTTCACGCTTGAGGCGCGCACTCTGCTGAACCGTTGCAACGCGCCGCGCATGCCGTTCAAGTGGACGATCAATCCCTACAGGGGCTGCGAATTCGCCTGCAAATACTGTTACGCGCGCTACACCCACGAGTTCATGGAGATGCGGGACGGGCTCGACTTCGAGCGCAAGATCTACATTAAGCAGCAGGCAGCGTGGCTGCTGCGCCGGGACCTGCGCAAGGTGAAGCGAGGCGAACCGATCGCTCTCGGCACCGCAACCGATCCCTACCAACCCGCCGAGCGTCAGCATCGCATTACGCGGGACATCCTGGAGGAGCTGGCCCAGCACTGCGGATTCGAGATCGGCATCGTCACCAAGTCGGACCTGATTCTGCGCGATCGCGACGTTCTGCAGCGCGTCGCGGAGCAGAACCGCCTCTATGTAAATGTAACGGTCACGACGCTCGATGCCCGGCTGGCCCGCCTCCTCGAACCGCGCGCCCCGAGGCCCGACCTGCGCATGAACGCCGTCGAGGAGCTGAACCGGGCAGGAATCGACGCAGGCGTGATTTGCGCGCCGGTGCTGCCGGGCATTACCGATTCGGAGGAATCGCTGGAAGCGCTGGTGGCGGCTACCAAAGAGGCGGGCGGAAAGAACATCTTCGCCAATCCGCTCTTCCTTAAGCCATGCTCAGCCGCGGTTTTTCTGCCCTTTTTGGAAAAGGAGTTCCCTGCCCTGGTCAAGCAATATCAGGAACGTTATGCCAGCCGCGCTTTCGTCTCAGAGGCTTACCACCGCAACATTTCGAAGCTCATGGCGAAGCTGCGGGAGAAGTATGCAATCAACTTCGAAAGAGAGCCGCGCACCGCCGCTCCGCAAGTGAACGGCGCACCCGCTACACAGTTGTCGCTGTTTCAGGCGCCAGCCCCGGCAACCGCTCGGGTTAATTGCAACGGTCAGTGAGGCAGTTCCACGCCGGCAACCTTGGCCGCCAGATACTTGATGCCGGGATAGCCCGCCCACTCGCCGTTGTTCGCCCGCAAGCCGTAGACAATGCCGAGCACCAGGTTCAGCAGCCAGGTGAGCGCGCCACCGCCCCAGAAGATAACAAAAAAGAGAACTGGAAAGGCGAGGGCAGCCGGCCCCACCACAACTTTATGGCGGGCAATAGCGGTAAAGAATCCGGCGAAAAGAGCCAGCATGGTTGCGCCCCAGGCCATCATAACCAGCAACTGAAAAAACACCACCTGCAGCGCGTGATAGCGCACAAACCTGGAATCCTTGCGCACCACGAAGATGATCAGCGGGGCGATGAGCCAGGAAACAATCTGCAGGACGTGAGCCAGCATGCCCAAGGTGCATTCATCGCGTGTAGGCTCCGGCAATGGCACGGGAGCTGGCGTTGCTTCAGCCGCATTCGGCGGCGTCAAGTCGGGCGGCAAACTGGGTGAGTCGCTCATATCGAGAGTGCTTCAACAGCCGGATTGTACACCCCGCACGGCTCCGCACATCGAGGGCCCCGCATCCTATTTCGCAAGAAACAATCCCAGGTCAGCCCTAATTACCCCAGCGAGCGGGAACTACCCCACTCAAGCCAGCAGATGGCTTGAATGGGCCACCCGACGCGGCAGATGTGGGCCACCATCGAGGCGGCTACGGTTCGCCGACCTCCTGTTCAAGCCGGTCCAGGCTGGGAATGAGCACCGTTCTTCCGTCCAGGCTCAGCAATCCCTCACTTTGGAAGCGGCTGAGATTGCGCGAGACAAGCTCGCGAACGGTTCCGATCTGCGCGGCGATATCCTGGTTCGTAGCGGTAAGAACGATTTCGGTTCCGCCCGGCGTCTTCCTGCCATCGGCGCGCGCCATCCGCAACAGCAGCGCGGCCAGGCGATGCCGCACGGTGGTGAACGAGAGATCCTCGATGATGCCGACCAACTGCCGCAGCCTTGCGCCCACCTTCTGCAAAACCTTGAGCGACACTTCCGGGTGCCGCATGCAGAGGGCGTGAAAATCCTGCTTGCTGAGAAAGAGCAGGCTGCTCTTGGCGAGCGCCTGCGACGAAGCCGGATAGGCGCCGCCGTCGAACACCGGAAGCTCGGCAATTGACGCGCCCGCACCTTCGATCGAGAGCACTTGTTCGCGCCCACTGGAAGAATTTTTATAGATCCTCACGCTCCCCGACTGGATGATAAACAGTCCGGCGCAAGGCTGGCCCTCTTGAAAGATCATCTCTCCGGCGTCGAAGTTACGCTCGACGAGTCGCGAA
This sequence comes from Candidatus Korobacteraceae bacterium, assembly GCA_050015355.1. Taxonomy (GTDB): domain Bacteria; phylum Acidobacteriota; class Terriglobia; order Terriglobales; family Acidobacteriaceae; genus CAWBRT01. The sequence continues at coordinate 39,295 of JBEKBO010000002.1, forward strand.
GCCAGTAGACTGAACTGCGTATCCGTAAGCCCCGCAAACAGCGGAGTGGCTCTCAGCGCTTTTTCGAAATCGCGCCTGCTTGGCGGCATGGAATGATTCTAAAGCAATTCCACAGGCAGTATGCCCGAGGTATCATCGCCGGGCTCGGAAGCCCGGCTTTTTCGCGGGAAATACCTTCCGCTAATTCGGCCTAGCCCAGTTTTTCGAAAGCTATATCCGGGGCCGAATACTCGGCTGGGGCCTGATACATCTGGTCGGTGACTGACGTCACATCTGTGAGTGATCCACGATCACGCGGAGGCGGCTTTCAGCTTGTACTTTGGTACGGTATTTGCGACAATTTTCTTAGATTCCCACCTTATAGAGCGGTTTCGAGGTTGATGTACCCTGTGCTTGCACCGCCGGGCTTGAGGCCCGGCTTCTTCGCGGGGTGTACCTTCCGCGAATCCGGCCTAAATTATCGTGGATACCAAAGTGCCACGGAGCAAGTTGGTGGCAGTGTGTGAGGCTGATTGTGATCATAGACCAGGTAAAGTGCGTGGCCTGCGGCAACTGCACTTATGTTTGTCCAATGGGCGCGATCTACGTCGACCCGGTGATCAACCGGGCGACCGTCGAGCGTGACGAATGTGTGGAATGCTATAGCTGCTACAACGGCATGAGCAAGGAGCACCTCAACCCCACGGTAGTGAGGCTGCTGCGCCGCTTGTTCAAGATGGCGCGGCTGCGCTTCGATCCCGAACCGGATGTTTGCCCAACCTCTGCCCTCACGCCCGACGAGTTGACATGGCCGCGCGTGATACGGCGCGCGTTCTCCGACCCGCTGGTGCCGCACGAGTCCACCGGCGTGCGCGGCCGCGGCACCGAAGAAGTCAAGACCAACGACTTGACCGGACGGGTGAAACGCGGTGAGGTCAACTTCACTATCGAGCTTGGCCGCCCTGGTGTCGGCGTTCGCATGTACGACATCCAGAAGATGACGATGGCGCTGGCCAAGATTGGCGTGGCTTTCGAGAAGAACAATCCCATCACCACGCTCATGCCCGACCCCGGCACCGGCGCTCTTCAGCCGGAGGTTCTCAACGAGAAGATCCTTTCGGCAATCATTGAGGTTCTGGTTAAGATCGACCGTCTTGAAGAGATTCTCGGGGTGGTTCGCGAGGTCGAGAAGCAGGTGAAGACCGTGGTCGCGATCGCTACAGGGGTGCGCTGCGACGAAAACGGCGAAGAGAATGACGTAGCGCCCATCGTGCAGCGGTTGGGCTTCAAACTGGTCCGCGCCAAGACAAACTTCGGCCTCGGCCGCATCACCAACCCCGAAGCAATAAAGGCAGGAGCAGGAGCAGGAGCAGGCCATGACTAATACACTTCATCGCTTTGGCACTACTGAAAGTTTCCGCGACGATATCGTCATCTTCGCCCGTACCAGCAGAGGCAAGAACGACAAGGACTGCGTGCCGAAACTGAAGCGCTTCCTGGAGATGGCGCTCAAGTACAATCCCGTGAACCTGGGCGATTCCGCTCATGGCGGCGCGCTGCGGCCAAAGGAACTCACGCCCAGCGCGCACTGGAGCCGTAACCTGGAACTGGATTTCCGCACCGTGATCGACGGAATCGATACGCCGACCAATGCCGTGGTGGTTCTCAACAACCTCGAAGCAGCCGAGAAGTTTCTCAAGGAGGTCAAGGAAGCCGACCTTGGGCTGTGCGTAAACATGTCGACCTCGTTGGAGAATGCAATGGCATGCTCCTGCGCCGCCGGTCAACCGCGGCACAGTCTCTCCTACTCGCTTGGCTTCGAGGGCGAGACCGAAAAGCTGCCGAATACGCAGGTGTTGATGCTGACGACGATGTGCGGTCACAGTATGGTCAGCGTCAATCTGGCCCACAAGATGATCGATTGGGTGAAGGAAGGCCGCCGCACGCCCGAACAGGCGGCGAAGTATCTGACGCATTTCTGCTCTTGTGGCGTTTACAATCCGAGCCGGGCGCAGCGCATCCTGGAAGACGCCAAGAAACATACGGAGTGAAGTGCGGGCCACCGCCCAAAAAACTACCCCACTCAAGCAAAGAAAGCTTGAGTGGGCCACCCAGCCGGCTAAAACGCTAGTGTTACATTAAAAATGTGGAACGTGAACGCCCGTCTCTTCTGAAGCTTTTCTTGTCGTATCTGCGAGTGACGAATCTGACCTTCGGCGGCGGCACCATCACCATGGCCGCTCTGCACACGGAACTGGTGTCGCTGCGCAAGTGGCTGACCCAGGAACAGTACGCCACCGTTTATGCGCTGGCGCGCATTACGCCGGGCACGAACATGCTTGCCTTCTGCGCCGGAACCGCCTGGGAACTGCTCGGTTGGCCCGGAGCCATCGCCAGCGTAGCGGCGGCCAGCGTCCCGACCGGCATCATCGTAATGCTGATCACCGGCAGCTATGACGTGGTGCGATCGAATTCCAACGCCATGGCCGCTGTCGCCGGCACCCTGGCGGCCGCGGTTGGAATCATGGGAATGGCTTCCTGGCAACTACTTCAGCCTTACCTCGACCGCAAACGTTGGATTCACGTTGTGGTGCTTGCCGGGGGCTCGGTATTGCTCTCTCTCAAACTCGATTTGGCGCCGATCGCGATTCTCGGCCTGGCGGCCGCGGTCGGTTCCGTCTGGCGGGTTCCGGAATGAATCTCCTGCTGCTTTACCTGCTGCTTGCCAAGGCAACGCTGACGTCTTTCAGCGGAGTGACCTCGATTCCGGTGATCCGGCACGACCTGATCGAGCAACGTCACGTGCTGACGGACCGGCAACTGAACGCGTCCGTGGCTGCCGGGCAAACTGCTCCGGGACCAAATGGCCTGTTCGTTGTGAGCGTTGGATACTTCGTCGGCGGTGTTGCCGGGGGCTTCGTCGGATTGCTGGCGGTAATCACGCCGGCATTCCTGATCATCCCATTGCTGCAATACCTGGGCCGCAGGGCCGACAAGCCGGCGGTGAGGAGTGCGATCCGCGCCGTAACTTTTTCGGCGGCAGGCTTGCTGGTTAGCGCCATCGTTCCACTCGCCCGGGACTCCTTGACAGGAATCGTTCCGATTCTGATCGCGATTGGAAGCTTTCTCTTCCTGGTGCTCACCAAGCGTACGACTCTCTGGGTCATCCTCGGCGCGGCAGTCGTAGGATTGGCTGCCAGATTGAGTTGACGTGAAACGCCATCGTGGAGGACCGAAGTTCGGCCGGTTCCCCAGTAGGTAAATCCCTACATGTCAGACTGTCATGGCGAGCGAAGTCGAGCCATCTTTTGTTTCTGCTGCCGAAAACAAAGGGTGGCTCCACTCCGCGCCCGAATAGATTCTTGCTAGTCGAATGTAATGTCGGGTAATCAGCTTGGCCTGCTCCGGCAACAGGCGCTCGGCGCTCCGGTCGCCATGACATCCTCTTGGGATTTTGAATACACCAACAAAGGCACCGCTTTAGCGCGCGGGGCTACAGTAGCTCACTTGCTGTTCATATCTTCGATGGCGTTCAGGATGCGTTGCATCTGCTCGATATGGCCGCTGGCGGTTTCGTCGTGGATGAACTCGACTCCATAGGTATAGCCGTTCCGATCGCGAACGACACACTGGACTGTCATTGACTCTCCACAGTGGGGCGGGGTGAATGTGACCCTGACTTGCTCATTGACCGCCAGTTCGATGCCGGCATAAACGGTCATCCCGCCGTGGTTCAGCTCCGATCCACGGCCTGGAACGATGACCACTTTCTTTGGCTTCTGCGCGATGAGGCAGGTGAGCATGTGCGCTCGATAGCGCGCCCAGCGGCGCAATGCCGGATAGCCATCCTCCGGCGGAACGATTTTGACATCCCGGTACATTGCTTCGCGGAAGAGTACCGGGCCGCACACATATTTAGGAGATAACCTAAGTAGTACGTCCGAAGTAAGATGGCCGGCCGACAATCCTTGCGGAAAGCAGTGGTGGGTCAATTTCGGGGCGGGAAGAAACTACCCCACGTTAGCCAAAAACGGGCGAACATGGGGCACCATTGCAGGTGGTGGGTGAGTTGCGGACGAGCGAGAACCCAGGCGAACATGAGGCACCATCGAACCCTGGTCGGAAACTAACCTACTCCCACTCGATGGTCCCCGGCGGCTTCGAGGTCACGTCGTAGACGACGCGGTTGATGCCCCGGATTTCGTTCACGATGCGGCTGGAGATCGTCTTCAGCACCTCGTGAGGGAGCGGAACCCAGTCGGCGGTCATGCCATCTTCGGAATTTACGGCGCGGATGGCGCAGGTATAAGCGTAGGTGCGCTGGTCGCCCATCACGCCGACAGACATCACCGGGAGCAGGACGGCAAATGACTGCCAGATCTGCGTGTACAGGCCCGCCCGCTTAATCTCGGCTACCACGATCTCATCGGCATCCTGCAACAGCGAAATACGCTCGGGGGTGACTTCGCCCAGGATGCGGACCGCCAATCCAGGGCCGGGGAATGGCTGCCGTTGCACCATTTCCTCGGGCATGCCGAGGTCGCGGCCGATGCGGCGCACCTCATCCTTGAAGAGATCCTTCAAGGGTTCGATGAGCTTGAGGTTCATCTTTTCGGGAAGTCCGCCCACGTTGTGATGGCTCTTGATGGTTTGCGACGGGCCACGCACGGAACGCGACTCAATCACATCCGGGTAGAGCGTTCCCTGCACCAACCACTCAACTTGACCCGAAACCTGCTTGAGGCGGAGCGCTTCGCGCTCGAACACCTCGATAAACTCGTTGCCAATAATCTTGCGCTTGCGCTCGGGGTCCGAAACACCGGCAAGCTTCGATAAAAAGCGCTCGCTCGCGTCCACGGCATCCACGTTAAGTCCGAGATTGCTGCGCAGATTCTGCTGTACCTTCTCGAACTCGTGCTTGCGAAGCACCCCATTGTTGACGAAAATGCAGGTCAGGCGTTCGCCCAGCGCACGGGAAACCAGCGTTGCCGCCACGGATGAGTCGACGCCGCCGGAAATCGCGCAGATGGCCCGTCCCGACGGGCCGACGGTCTGCCGGACATTTTCGACCGTCGATTCGATAAAACGTTGCGCCGTCCAGTTCGGCTTGGCTCCGCAGATTCGGAAAACAAAATTGCGCAAGATGTCCGTGCCGTGGCTGGTGTGGTGAACCTCGGGGTGAAATTGCACGGCGAAGATACGCGTGGCACGGTTTTCGATGGCGGCCACCGCAGTGGCTGATCTGGCGACAAGTTCGAAACCCGCCGGCAACTCCAGCGCTTCGTCTCCATGCGACATCCATACGCTCATCTGCGACGGTAGATTCTCAAACAAGGGAGACTTGCCCAGGAGGCTTACCTCCGCGTGGCCGTATTCCCGCTTTACCCCCGCACTCACTTTGCCGCCGAGTTTGTGAGCAATGAATTGCAGCCCATAGCAAATGCCCAGCACGGGCACTCCCAGGGCAAGCACGCGGCCGTCGGCTGGCGGCGCGTCAGCGTCGTAAACCGAGCATGGCCCGCCGGAGAGAATGATGCCCACCGGGTTGTAATTCTGGATTTCCTGCAGTGGAGCGGTACACGGCAGAACGGCAGAGAAAACGTTCTGCTCGCGGACACGGCGCGCAATCAGCTGCGTATATTGCGAGCCGAAATCAAGGATAACGATGGATTCAATCGCGGGATGTTCCACTGTCTAATTTCGCAGAATCACCCCTCCACTGTAAAGCGAAACGGAAAACCCCCGCCAGAAGCTACGGTCCGACGCCACCGGAGTGACAATCGGAGCAGTTGACAGCCGTAAGATCGCCCAGGTCCACCGGATGCTTGAAGGGGACGCCGGCGGTGGAGGCAACCAGCGACTTCACGCCTTCCTGTTGCGCCAGCATGGTGTGGCAGGAATCGCAATCCTTGCTGATGGTCCTTCCATCTTTGCTTACGTGGTTGCCATCGTGACAGCGGAAGCATCCCTGAAAATAGAAGTGGCCGACGTTGTTCGGATGGGTGCGCCAATCGACCTTCATCTCCGGAAAGATGGTGGTGCGGAAAATACGCTGCAAGTCGGCGACGGCTGCCTTAATCTGCGTCTGTTTCGTGCCGGCTACTTGTGGATATTTCTCGCGATAGAACGCCGGAATGGCGGTGGCGATAGCCTGCATTGCATCCGGGGTAGTTTTGTACTCCGCCGTCAGCACCTGTACTGACTGCTGCTTCACGTATGGCAAGCTCGGATCAATCCGATTTGCCGCGAGCGAGTCATCCACTGAGCGGTCAGGGGGGAGATAAATGTGGGTTGGGCGGTTGTGACAGTCGACGCAATCCATACGCCGGCGGCCCATTTTGGCGATCTCTTCGGGTTTGGCGCCGTTGGCGAAATACTCCGTTATGTTGCCCTTCGCATCCTGAATCTGCACGTAGGGTATGTTCTGCCTATTGGGATCGGAGGCGTAGGTAACGATGTTGGCGATGTTCATGTGCCAGTGAATCCCACTTGCCTGGCCGGCATTGGCATCGCCGCCACCGGTTTTGATCAGCAACTGCAACTGCCGTGGAGTGTTGTGCTCGTCGCTGGCGAAATGATTGATGACCTTTAATTGCGCTCCCCAGAACTTTCTCGGCCAGTGACACTGCTCGCAGGTTTCCGGAGCCGGGCGCAGGTTTGCTACCGGCGTCTCAATCGGGCGGGGATAGGTGTTCATCACGGTCTTGACGACCTGCCGGGCTCCGGACAGCTTCGAGCGGACGTACCAGCTCGCCCCCGCTCCCACGTGACACTCGACGCACGTGACGCGAGCGTGGGGGGAGGCCTGGTGCGCGGTGAACTCCGGATGCATCACCGCATGGCAGAGTTGACCGCAGAACTGGACGGAATCGGTGTACTCGTAGGCGCGATAACTGCCTCCGGCACTGAGAAGGATGAACAGGATCACGGAGGACAGAAAGAATGCGATCGTGCCGCGTTGTGTGGCGCTATTCAGATCCAGTATCGGGAAACGCGACAGAGTTGCAATTTTCCGGCGGAGCCGCTGACGCTCTATCCACATCCCGGCAGGCACCAGGAACAAGCCCATTACCAGGAATGCGGGCATCACCATGTAGGCAAAAATGCCAATGTAGGGGCTCGGTTGGTTCGAAACAACATCGACGAGAAACAAAAAGATGATGTTCGCCAGCGATACGGCCGCCAAGGCGAGTCCAATCAAGCTGATGTAATTGCGAAGCAGACTCTTCAGCGAAAAACCTTCCCCCGGAGGATTCGGCGGAAGGGGCGTTCCCGCATCACTCATCGTAAGTTGTCTCCTGCGACCCTAATCGGCTGCTGAAACAACTCAGTGCCGATACATTTTGGCTAACCGCCCTGGAACAAAGACCCCACACGGATCAAAGCGCAAGTATAACTCGTACGCCGCATGCGGCAAAAACGGCGGTCCGGCAGCTTCACGGAATATACTCTTGGCGAAACGGATCTACCGGTACGCAAACAACATTGCGTACACAATCCAAACAACGATGCTGAAACCGATGCTCAGCGCAATCCACGCAAAGGCCCGGATTGTCCTGACCACGATTTCCGGGTGCGGCTCAGCCAGATGCTGCTCCAGTTCGCCGCTCGCAACCAGCGCGTCGTATTCCTTGCGCTTGTCCCGCTTCAGCTCGGGGAGCGCCATGCGGCCGGTGAAGACCGTCGTATCCATCGGGAACTTCTCCGGCCGCAAGTGCGTATTGAAGAAGTGGACGGTAAAAATAAATCCCGTGGCAAGCAGAGCTTCGTCGCTGTGGATAATGGTGGCCACATTGATGAACGCTCCCGGCAGAAAACGAGTGAAGAAAACGGGAAACCAGAGAGTCAGGCCGGTAGACCCGATGATGAAAACTCCCCAGAACACGGCAAAATAATCGAATTTTTCCCAGTATGTCCAGCGCCCGTACTCCGGCTTCGGACCAAGGTGCAAGAACCACTTCAGCGTGACGATAAACTCATCCAGATCGCGCTTCATCGGGATCATCGAGTTCGGCCCCAGCAGCATCGAGCGCCATGAGCCGTACTTCCTCTTTTTCAGCTTGCAGAGATCCACGAGATGGGTGATGAAAGCCGCAAACATCACCAGCGCCGCGAAGCGGTGGATATAGCCGGCAGTCTGGAATCCACCCAGCAGTCGCGACAAGAAAACCGCCCACCCGGTGTAAGAGAACTTCAGCGTCAAGCCGGTCATAGCCAGGCTGAGAAAGCTGAGGACAATGCAACCGTGCAGCGTGCGCTGCAGGCGGGTGAAGCGCACGAATTCACGCTGCACCGCGGCGGCTGGCTTCATATATCTGGCGCGTTCTTCCGCGGTTGCGTCTTGGCGCGAATCGTCGGGCCCCTGCGGCCCTGGTGTGCGCTTGTCCATAATACTTATCACCATTCTACTTATCCTCCGCGGCAGGACTTTCCGGCTTGCCCTCGAGCGCGGCTTCCTCCGCGCGCAACTGGCGGCGCATCTCGATTGCACGCGGCAGCCACAACAGCGTATGCACGCCGCCGACGACAAAGGTCCCAATCAGCAACGAGGTCATGCCCCAAAACACCCAGAACAAGAATGGATACCTCTTAGGGTCGTGATGCGTCGCGTGCGTCAGATATCCGGCAAAACGACGGGTCGCATCGGCGTGGCACTTCTGGCAGGTGGCGACCACATTGGCACGGCTCAGGTGCGACCTCGGGTCCGTCACCTTCTGGATATCGTGCGCGCCGTGGCAGTCGTAACACTTGGCGGTCTTCGTGTAGCCGAGCTTCGATACCTTTCCGTGATAGGTGTCGAAGTACGTTTTGGCGATTTCGCCATGACACCGGCCACACCTGTCCATGATTTCGAGCTTGAATCCATCTTCATCGGCTCGACGAATGGAGTGGGCGCTGTGGCAGTCGCTGCACACCGGCAATTTCTTGTCGGTCTTGTTGACCGTCGCGGAGTGCACGCTCTGCACAAACTGCTCTTCGATGCCGTGATGGCACTTGCCGCAGGTTGCCGGCAGGTTCTTGCTATTGACCGTCGACTCGGGATCTTTGCTCGGCAGTTCACCGTGCGCGGTGTGGCAACTGGTGCAAGTGGCGGTTACGGTCAAGCCGCTCTTCAGCAGCCCCTTGCCGTGAATGCTTTCACTGTAGTGCGTGGTAATTTCATGCTGCTGGCCGGTGTAGCGTACGGCGGCGCGCTGGCCTTCGCGGTGGCACTGCGCACATAGATTTGGAACGTTAGGCGGGAATGTCCGCGACTGCGGATCCTGCTTGCCAAGAATGCCGTGTGTACCATGGCACTCCCGGCAGGTCGGAGCGTTATGGTCCTGCTTCGCAAACAGTTGCCCGTGAGTGCTCCGTTGGTACTGTTGCCCAACGGCTTCGTGACACTTGCTGCAATCCACGTGCTTCGTAATGGTTTCGCAGGGACGAACCTTCGAGGCGTTCACTTCCGAGTGGCACTGGCTGCAAGCGACCTTCGCATGACGCGACCCGGAGACCTCCGCCGCCCTGACGAACATAGAGCGGCCGTCCGCCGACTTCAAAGCCTGATTGTCGTGGCAACGCATGCAATCGGCATCAGCCATGCCCTGGCTGTAGAAGACTTTCCGCACCTTGTGCGGTTGGTGGCAGTCCACGCAGGCGGGCAGGACGTTCGCTTCCTTCTCCCACAATTCGCCGCGGATGGTCTTGCGGTGCACGGCTTCGATCTGGGCGTGGCACTTGGTACAGGTCGCCGCGATGTTACGCCGGGCAATCGAGGAGTTGGGATCGGTGTGCGGCAGAATCGAGTGCGCCGTGTGACAGGAAGCGCAGTTAGCGGAGACTACCAAGCCCTTCTTCAGCAATCCTTCGCCGTGGATACTCTCCGTGTAATTCTCGATGATGTTGTGCTGATCAATATGACGTTGCGACTGAACCGGCGTGCCCTCGCGATGACAGCGTCCGCAGACGAACGGCACCTTCATCGGCGCTACGGCCGAGTTCTTGTCCTTCACCGGCAGGATATCGTGATTGCCGTGGCAATTGACGCAGCGGGGGGCCAGCGCATCGCCGCGCGCACTGGCTTTGCCGTGCAGCGACTTGGCATGCAGCTCCTGCTCTTGCGCATGGCAGGTGCCGCACTGCACCTTCTTGGGCGTGGAGTGCGGCAAATCCACTCCCTCCAGGTCGGCATGGCACGACGTGCACGACAGGCTGTTGTGCACCGAGGCGGAAAACTTTTTCCCGTCCACGAAAAGCGAGATGGTCCGCCCTGCCCGCTTGGCAGTCATGCTCTTCTCGCTGTGGCAGCCGAAACAGAGATCGTTCTGACCCGAGGCTTCGCCGGCCTGCACGCGACTCACCGGCAGACACACGCCGAGCGCCAGGAGAATTGCCGCCATTACTACCGCACGTGCCACTGCGCGGTAGCGGCAGACCGCCCACTCCGTTGCGCGCGCCATCCTTGAACCACAAGCGCGGCTATCCTGATCCTTGCTCTTCATTATTAGTGCCATCCAAAAATAAGTGCCGTCCAAAACCGCTGATTCCCCACCAGGATCAGCTCACATCGTGCTCACATCATTACAGAATTCCACCAAAATTTCTTCCGGAGAACTTAATAGCTTTCCCGATCACTTACGATCCGGGACATTCTCTTCCGAGTTCTGTTCGGGCGGAACTTCCCGTTGCTCTTGCTCGCGCTCCTCCGCCTCCACTGCCTGATTCAGCGTCTCCACATCGAGCGCGTGCTCTGACTGATAGAGCTCGTAGGTCACCTTGCCGTCGTACCACGCCCAGTTCATGGGATAGACCTCCGGATCGAAGATGATCATGTAGAAGTGCCACACCAGAATCGCCAACGAGGCCAGGATGGCTTCGTAGAAGTGAACGGCGGTGGCCGCATCGATGACCCAGCGCGGCAGGTGATTGCCGATCCCCACCTTGGCCCAGATCGTGACGCCGGTCACGGCCATGACGATCGTTCCCCACACCAGCGCCCAGTACTCCATCTTCTCGGCGTAGTTGAAGCGCTTGAACTGCGGCTTGTCTCCGCTCAGGCGCAGGTAGTAGAACAACACGTCCTTGACATCGGTGACGTCCTTCCACTCGGGCAGGAAATCAACCACCAGCTTGCGGCCTTCCCTGGTTGCCGCGACGTACCAGGCGTGATAAATGCCGACCATGATCAGGACCACGCCGGCGCTCCGGTGCAGCACGCTGCGCACGGTCTCGCCCAGGAATAGCAATCCGAGCCAGGATTCCGGGTACTTCAGCGCAAAGCCCGTAGCCACCAGTACAAAGAAGCTGACGAACAAGGTCATGTGTTGCATGCGCTGGTTGAAGGTCATGCGCAGCACGATTCTGGGACCACCCGAGAGGTGCGCGTGCCCATTGCGAATGTCGACCAGCTTGCGCCGCATGACCAGGGCATTGTGCAACAGCATGCCGCCGATGGTGGCGATGATCATCAGCAGGTAGAACCGGCGGATCAAGGCAACGGCCTTGCTGCCGATATCGGCCGCGTGCGCATCCAGGTGCATCTTGCTGGCCGCGAAGTTGGCGTTGGCGCCGGGATGGCACTTTCCGCAGGTCTGGACGAGATGCGCCTTGTTGATCGTCGAGTTCGGATCGCTCGAAGGCAGGATGTTGTGCACGCCGTGGCAACTGGCGCAGTTGGCCGCGACCTTCGATCCGCGGGCCGTGGCCAGCCCGTGATAGCTGGCCAGATAGCTGCTCTCGCGGCCGCCTACGATTCCGAAATCCCGCGACATCTTCACGTTCTCGTGACACTGCGCGCAGGTGTTGGTTGCCAGGTTTTCCGACGAGACTGTCGAACTCGGATCCTTGGGGTCCTTGATCATGTGCGAGCTATGACAGTCGGTACAGACCGGCGCATGCAGGTTGCCCTTGCTGATCGCCTGCCCGTGAATGCTCTTCATGAACTCCGCCCTTTGCGCTTCGTGACACTTGGCGCAGGTGGCGGGAACGCTGGTCTTGTAGACGGGCGACTGCGGATCGGAAATGCGCCGCATGTCGTGGGTGCCGTGGCAGTCGCTGCAAACCGCGGCCTTCTCGTTGCCGGCGGCCACCAGCTTGGCGTGAACGCTGTCCTGGTAGGAAGTGAAAGGCCGCGTGGTCTCTCCAGCCTGCTGCATCACCGATTGCTGCCCATGACAGCTGCCGCAGGTGGCGGCGATGTTCTTGTGGCTTACCTTGGAAGCGGGATCGCTTGCGGGAAGAATCGCATGAATGTCGCCATGGCAGTCGACACAGCGCGCGGCTTGCTGGTCGCCGGCCGCACGCGCCTTGGCATGCAGCCCGTTATCGTACGCCTTCTGCTCGTCGCCATGGCATTGCGCGCAGGATGGCTTGGCGGGCGTTGATTCATGCGGAACCGAAGTGACATCCTTGTGGCAATCCGTGCAACTGAACATGCTGCCGTGAATGGAATTTTTGAACTGCTCTTCCTTCACTTGCAGGCTCACCTGCTTGCCGTTTTCTTCCTTGGTCAACGATGCGTCGTTATGGCACGCCAGGCAATCCGCATTGGTGAACTTCTCCGCTTTCTGCGGTGACTTGGCCTGGGCTAAGCCGGACAGCAGCGCGAACATCAGTAAAAATTTGCTGTAGCGATTCACAACACCTCTAATAAACTAAGGGGGCTCTTCGTTTTTCGCATTCACATGCCCGCACTCGCAGTGAGAGTGCTCACGTGCAGGTGTGACCCCTATCACCTTGAAAATGTTCACCATGGGAGACGCATAGCTGCTTGTGCCAGGGATCACATGGGCGTGTGCCAGCAGAAACGCCGTTGCAGGCACCAGGGAATGGGAGAGGCGCCGACGATGCGGATCGAAAAGCCAAGCAACCAACGTCTGCCGGAAACAAAAAAAACGATCCGTTGAACGGATCGCCCGCCGGGACTTCCCGCCCTTGCTTTAGCGCGATTCCATAGTCGGTATGCCCCCAAAATAACAACGCCGGGCTGGACGCCCGGCTCCCTCGCTGGATATACCCTACGCGAATCTGGTCTAATCAGCCGACGCCGACGCCGCGCGCGGCCGACGCGTTCTGGCCAGGCCAATCGAACGCACACGCTCGTAAGCCGCATGCAAATCCTGACTTAGCATTTGCACAACCCGGATGCAAAGATCGCTGTGCTCCCGCAGGAACTTCAACAGGTCTTTGCGGCGGATGAACATCACTTGCGAAGTATCCAACAATTCGGCTGAGATTTCATAAGGCGTGCCCGACATCGCCGCGCCGAGGCCGAGAACCTCGCCGGGGCCGGCGATGCGCAGCATAAGGCGCTTGCCCGTCTCCGAGCAGATGGAGAGTTTTGCGCGTCCGTCACAGAGGACGAATATCCCTCTCGCCGGCCGTCCTTCGGCAAACAATACGGAGCCCTTCGGGTGAATGGCTAGTGACTTGACGGTGTCCAGCAATTGCAGCGCATCGACCGGCATGTCGCAGAAAAGCCGGTCGGGCCGGAATTCACAGTAGTAACAGCTCGGCTGAGTTGCGCTCTCCATGAGACTCTGATTTACAGGAGTCGGAATCGACCCGCAGTGATAACTATCACCCGTTACCGTGACCCCTGTTACAAAACCCGCATAAATGGCGGGGAAATCGCGACCTGCATCCGCCGGCATCGGCGCGTAAAAGAAAAATGCCCCGCAGTTTCGCGGGGCAAATTACGAAAAAGCCGGAACTTCTCCCGGTGATGCTCCGCTACACCGTTTAGACGGTGGCCAGGGATTTCAAAGCCGCCTTGTTGCGGATCACCAGTGTCGAACCTTTGGCCTGCACAATCTGTCGCTTTTTCAATTCGGCGAACAGCCGCGTCACGGTCTCGCGCGAGGTGCCGATCATCTGCGCGATTTCCTCGTGCGTGAGCGCCAACTTCACGCGCGGCTCCTGTTTGTTGGCCTCGCCGTTGCGAGCAGTCCAGTCCAGCAGCAGCCGGGCCAGCTTTTCGGCGGCCGAGTGCGACAATCCGAGCGAACGAATCTCGCGGCAGGCAGTGTTGTACTTCTCGCTCAACTGCTCGGCGACGCGCAGGCAGGCTTCACTGTGTTCGCGCAGGAAGCGCAGGAAATCTTCGCGCTTGACGAAATTGATCTGGCAAGGATCGACGGTCTCCGCAGTCAGCTCGTAAGGTTTCCCGGAGATCGTCGCGCTCAGTCCCAGCACCTCGCCTGATTCGGCGATCTTGAGAATGAGCGTCTTGCCGTCGGTTGAGCAAATGGACAACTTTACGCGTCCCTTGCAGAGAACGAAAATACCGCGCGGAGCCTGTCCTTCTACAAACAGGACGGCGCCCTTCGGATAAGCAGTAGCGTATTTGATTGCTTCGAATGATTGGAGCGCCGATGCCGGCAGATCGCAGAACAAATGATCCGTCTTCATCTTGCAGCTCAGGCAGCTCTCGATGATGTCTAACCCATACGGTGAAAGCACCACGCACCCCCTGTAGTCCCCGTCCGGGAATCTTCCCAACACCCGGACGAACTCCCGATCGCTCCCGCGACTTTGCGGGCAGCCCCGCGCCGGACTTCAGCGCGAGGTTGATCGGCTGTTTGCGACGGGCCTGATTGCGCCCGCCTGAAGCGTGTCAAGGCAGGACACACATCAAGCGCGCACATCTAACTCGCCTTATCGCTAAGGTCGCGTATCCATGTACCAAGAACAAGTACATTCATCACATTCGCGTGTGACATCGTCACATTGCCCTTGTCCAATGCCTTGAAATCCCTGGAGATCGCACCACTAGATCACAGGTCGATGTGCGCTAAAGGCGGCGCATCCGCCTGCACGAAAAAGGGTTCGGGCAAGGGGCGACACCCGGACCGAGCATCCAGAATTCCGGCTCGCGCCGTGCTCCCATTTAGTGGCATTTCCCTATTTCGCGTCCCCGGCGCGTGGCCATTTCGTGTAGATTTAATGTAAGTGTTCGATTCGAAACAATGAGCAAGACGGTTCTGATCGTCAGCTACAACCCTGAACTGCTTTCGCCGCATAAGCAGGCCTTGACCGAAGCCGGTTATGAAGTGCGGGAGTGCGATTCGCTTTCCGCCGCTCTGGGCGCGGTCGGACCGGGAAAGACAGATCTTATGGTGCTCTCCCCCGACATTCCGGTTGGCGACCGCAGGCGCATGGAAGCGGAAGCGAAACGGCGCAACCAGAACATCAGAATCGTGCTTTTCTGCGAAGGCGAGAAGGTGAAAGACGTGTTCGCAAGCGCCACGCTCTTGCTGTCGGGGGCACCCGCCGCGCTGATCGAGACGGCCGGGCAGCTACTTTCGTAGTAGCCTGCTTCGCCTTCGGAGTGGAGTACTAAGGCGTTCGAGCCCTGGAAAAATTTTGGCGTCACCCGTTTTTTATGACGCATATCACAGACCGGCCGGACAAGGCCCTGAAGAATATTTGCACAGCCCGACTACCCCAACACGCGCAACCACAGCGCGTGCCGGGGACCCCGGAAAGGAAACCTGGAAACCCAATATGTCCAGCACCGCCGCGAAGCCTGAAGCCGAAACTCTGCGTACCCTGCCCGGCGACGATATTCGCCAGATTCTCTGGCGCTTCTCCGACCGCTATGACCTGCAGATGCTGGTGCAATCCTCCCGCTCGGTTGCACGCACGGTCGTCGCTCGCCTGGTGGCCGAAGGCGAACGCAATACGCATGAATGGACCGCGCGCAAAAACGAGTTGCTGAAAGCCTATGACGAGTCCGGCATTACGGCGGCCTTCATGGAACCTGAAGAAGGCGGATTCATCGCCGGTCCGAAGAACCTGGCGCTGGCGCTGACCGCTTTCGAATTGGCCTGGGTGGATGGCGGAGCCGCCACCGGCGCCCTGGCGAGCTGCCTTGCGCTGTCGCCCATTCACGAACGCGGCACTCCCGAGCAGAAACAGCGCTACATGTCGCTGTGCGCTCCGGCGCAGTCAGGCGAAAATCGCACGCCCTGGCGCGGCGCCTTCTGCCTGACCGAGCCCATCCCTTATGTCGGCGTCGACACTGGCATGCTCAACGGCAAGGTCCGGATTGCCGAGTGGAAAGAGGGTGAAGAGCCGATGCTACAGGTCGACAAGCGCGGGCGCTTCATCACCAACATGGGGTTCGCCAACTTCGTCACCGCGGCCGTGCAAACGGCCGACGAGAAGATCAAGGGAAGCTGCATCATCATCCTGGAAGAAGGCGATCCGGGGACTTTTGACCGTGGCACACCGACCCGCAAGATGGTCCACCAGTTATCGTCGACTTGCGACCCCATCTTCAGCCTGCGCGTTCCCGCCAGCCGCATCGTCGGAGGCTATACCGTTAAGGACGGCGTCATCGTCCCCAACTACGACCACAGCGAAATCATTGAAGCCGTATTCAAGCGCACGCGGGTCACGGTTGCGGTGATGACCGCAGCCAAGCTGCTCTCGGCCGTCGAGCCGGTCATCCGCTATCAGCGCGGGCGTTTTCGCGGAGCCGAGCAGGCTACGCCGGGCACGCTGCGCTACGAACTCGGCCTGCAGCAACGCGAAGACGTGCTGCATCGGCTGGTGGATGTGTGGGCGATGGGCGAATCTACCGCTTCGTTGGGATTTGCCGCGGCGCGCTGCTTCGACGTGCTGGACCCGCTGGAGAAAGAAAAGAACCGGCTTCTCGCCGAAAAAGGTATTAACGGCGGCAAAACGGAGATCAAGTTCTTCCGCGGAATCGCCAAGGACGCGATTGAATTCCTGCAACTTTGCCGCGATCCCGAGGCCGCGAAGAACAATCCACGGCTACAGGAGCTGCACGACAACACGCTGGTGCAGTATGCCATTCTCGACTCGGTGGCAAGCGTGCTCTGCCCCGCGTCCAAGCTTTGGAATACCGGCCAGGGTTCGGTCATGATGCGCGAGGCCGTGAGCCTGATGGGCGGCTATGGCATCACCGAAGATTGTCCCGGCTTCCTCGGCCACAAGTGGATGGACTCGCAACTGGAAGCGACCTACGAAGGCCCGGAGGCCGTGCAGCGCCGCAATCTTACGGTCACCATGACCAGCGAGGTGTTCCTGGCCCAGTTCCGCAATTGGATCGTGGAGATGCGCCAGATCGCCAGCGCCCGCCCCGGAACCGGAGCCTGCGCACTGGCGACCGCGATGAGACTGTGGCTGTGGGCATTCGAACATCTGCAATCCGCCACCGACGCCAATGGCAACAAGCTGTACCACGGCACGCGCCAAGGCGTGACGTTCGCATTGGCAGACGCGCTTTGCTGGTTGTTGGCAGCTCGTCAGCAGGTGCTCGACGTGCTGGAACTCGAGCAGAAGGGCCCGGAGAATCCGCTCGTCGCCGAAGGCCTGGCAGGCACTGTCCAGTTTTACAGCGACCTGTGCCACGTTCAAGTTGCTCGCGCCGCGGGCGAGGCGGGCCGGGTTTGCGCCGAGTTGGTCAACGGCTACAACCGGCATCCGGCGTGGGACGACGAGGGATACAAGGGTTGTTTCCGGGCGGAAGAGATGGATGGCTTGGAGAATCTCATTCCCGGCATCGCGGCTGTCGCGATCGATGTCGTGGGCGCCGACGGCTCGCATCCGCAGAAGGCTGGCCCGTGCGTCAGCGGCAAAGGGCTCGACGAATTCAGACGTTTGCGCAGCCGGCTCGATAGCTGCCTGACCGGGTCCATGCTGGCGAAGGACCGGGCGGCTGAAGCGCTTACCAAAGTCATGATTCCCGAAGCGCTCGACTACCCGATGTAACCTTGCAGGCTGTTTGTATCGACTTCGGACTGAAGTCAAAGGCGGTCCCTCAGCGGCTGAAGAGGCTGCTGAAAAACTCGTAGCAGTGTCATCCTGAGGTTGCGCCGGTTTTGCGCGACCGAAGGATCTGCTTTATTTCCAGCACGCGCAAACAGCAGATCCTTCGCTCCTCCACCCCAGCAACGGCAAAAGTGGCCGTTGCCGGGGACCCCGGCTGCGCTCAGGATGACACCTCGGAGAACAGTTTTCCAGCAGCCTGTAATGCCGAGAAGTATGCGGTCAGGAAACGGCGCGGCTAACATGGGCGCCCCTTCAAGGAAGAACTTTTTGAGCACTGAAGAACAACACGTCGATCTGGAGCGGCAAAGTCTCGAAGTGGACATCGCTTGCGTAGGCTTTGGCCCGGCCATGGGAGGATTTCTAACCACTCTGGCGCGTGGCTTGGTGAAGGAAGACGGATCGTCCGCCGTGGAAAGCCAGGCGATGCCGGGGATGCCCTTGCAGGTCATTTGCTACGAGCGCGCCGACGATCTTGGTTTTGGCGTCTCGGGCGTGGTGTCGCGGGCTCGCGGCATCACGCAGAGCTTCCCCGACTTGGACGTCTCGCAGATTCCGATGGCTGCACGCGTCCGCCAGGAAAAAGTGGTTTACCTGCTCGACCCCATCGGCGCCAGCCGTCGCTCGCGAGCGTTGCGGCTGGTCGACAAGATTGTGAGGTCCCTGGGCTTCGCTCTGCGGCTGAAACACCAGGCTATCGAGCTGCCTTACACGCCGGAGTTTCTCAACAAGCACGATGGCTTGCTGCTTTCGCTTGGGCAGTTCAATCTCTGGGTCGGCAGCCAAGTACTGGGCTCCGGCAGCGTCCAGATATGGCCGGGCATGCCCGTCTCGCAAGCCCTGATCGAAGGCGAACGTGTCACGGGCGTGCGCATGGTCGACCAGGGCGTGGACAAAGCGGGCAACCCCGATGCCGGTTTCATGGCTGGCATGGACATCAAGGCCGCGCTCACCGTGGTCGGCGACGGCCCGGTCGGCCCGGTTGGCCGCCAACTCGACGATCACTTCGGCATGCCCGAGGGACACCACAAACGCGAGTGGGCCGTGGGCATGAAGGCGGTCGTCGATCTTCCCGAGCACGTCACGCTTGGACCGGGAACGGTCATTCACACCATGGGATTCCCCGAGCCGGAGATTTTCGGCTTCTTCTACGTTCATCCCGAGCGCGTCGCATCGGTTGGAATTTTTGTTCCCTCGTGGTTTGAGAGCCCCTTGCGCACCTCGTACCGCTATCTCCAGCATTTCATGATGCACCCGTACCTATGGCGCTACCTGGAAGGCGGAACGCTGCGTTCGTGGGGCGCAAAATCATTGCAGGAATCGGGCAAGCGCGGCGAGCCCTATCTGGCCGGCAATGGCTATGCGCGCATCGGCGAGGGCTCCGGCAGCACGAATGTTCTCACCGGATCGGGCGTCGACGAGGCTTGGACGACAGGCGTGCAGCTTGCCGAAGGCGTTCTCGAGTTGCTGAAAGAAGCGAAACCGTTCAGCAGGGAGAATCTTGAAGCCTGCTACGTCCGGCGCCGCCGCCAGAGTTGGGTGCAGAAGGAAGGACTCGTTGCCGAGCACGCCCGCGATGGTTTCCAGACCGGGTTTATCTCCGGCCTGATTGGCATGGGGGTTGCCGGATTGACCGGCGGCAAAATCGTGCTGTCGAACGATCCCAAGCCGCCGCACGAACATCTGCGCTCTCCCGAAGAGTATTTTTCCGGCAAGCTCAGCCCGGCGAAGATCGCCGAGTTGAAGCAGCAGGCCGCCGCCGAAAACAGGTCGCTTCACGATGTGTTTATGGATGCCTGCGGGTGGCCCGCGGTCCCCTTCGACGGCAAGCTCCTGATCACCCACCAGGACGCGTTGCTGGTGGGCGGAAAAGTGCAAGCCGCCGCCGGTTACGCCGACCACGTCGTCTTTATCGACGCCCAGTTGTGCAAGCGTTGCGGAGCCCGCACCTGCATCGAAATGTGCTCGGGACAGGCGATCACCACGGGCGAGCAAGCGGTTCCCGCGTTCGACCGCGAGAAATGCATCCACTGCGGCGCGTGCCTCTGGAACTGCTCGCAGACGACGAACGGAGAAAAGAGCAACATAGAATTCCGCGCCGGCGCGGGCGGATTGCATTCCGCCGAGAACTAAGCGACCGTCGCTTCGAGCCCCACATTCGCCAACTACGGCAAATGTGGGCCACCCACCACCCACCCAAACTTCGTTTGAATGGGGCACACACAAAGCGCCGCATTGCCTGCACCCTGCGGCGGGTTACGTCTTTCATGGAATTCCTTTAAGATATACCTTTTGCGAAATGTCCAGACGATCAAACCTGGAACTCAGTCAGGAAGATTATGAGCGATCCCTTGCAAATCATCGTATGCGGCGGCATTGTGCCCGACCCGCTGCAAACCCTGGAGCCGGTGGCCGGCGCGGGTTTGCCCGCCCTGAAGAACGAAATGATGCTGCCTGCGGTGCTTGATCCGTGGGCCAGCCACGCACTTTACGAAGCCGCCAACCTGGCCAAGAAAGTGCCCGGCAGCAAGGTCTACTTGGTGAGCCTCGGGCCGAAGGCAAAGCTTCAGCAGGTGATGATGACGGTGGCGCAGAAGGTTCCGTTCGAGCTGGTCGCCATCGACGGGCCTACCGCCGGCTTTGCCGATTCGAGCGAGGTGGCGTCGCTGTTGGCGGCCGCTATCCAGGCGATTCCCGGTCTCGACAAAGCGCGTCTGCTGCTGTTCGGCGGCTGGGAGTCAGCTTCACGCGGCGCCGGCGCGACGCTGCAAATCGTCGGCGAACGGCTCGGGATCACCGACCAGTTTCAGGGCGTCGACCAGATCACCTTCAACGCCGACGGATCGTTTGAAGTGCTGGAGCGCGTGGAAGGCGGCCAGCACCAGGTTTCCGTATGCGCCAGAGCGCCCGCCGTCCTGGGCTGGGCAACCGGCAACCTCGGCGAGCCACGCAACGATCCGCAGGTCGGCATGGCTAACATGCGCACCGTCATGCCCGCGCTGCAACGTGCAAAACCGGCAAAGCTGGCGAACGAAGGTCTCGCATATGCCAAAGTCGAGTTGCCAAAGCAGCAGCGCACTACGCGCATTGTGAAGGATGTGCCGGCCGACGAGATCGCCAAGGAAATCGTCGCCTGGATCGCGCAAGAGTAGACCAGTTTTGCGAAAGGGTCCCTAGGCGGCTGAACAGGCTGCTGAAAGGCTGTTCTGCGAGGTGTCATCCTGAGCGCAGCCGGGGTCCCCGGCAACGGCCACTTTTGCCGTTGCTGGGGTGGAGGAGCGAAGGATCTGCTGTTTGCGCGTGCTAAATAAAGCAGATCCTTCGGTCGCGCAAAACCGGCGCGACCTCAGGATGACACCACTACGAGTTTTTCAGCAGCCTCTGAAGCCGGAGAATAGGTGGTCATGCAACAGCTTGTATTCTGAAACCGCTCTGGCTCACGCACCGCGGATGCAGTGGCCGAGAGAGTTCATGGAAGGAACGGGAATTGATGGAAACGATTCTTTTTGTTGCTCACACGGAAGCGGATGGCCTGCTGGCAAAGCCCGCGCTGGAAGCGCTTGGCGCCGCCATTGAGCTGGCAGCCGCGCTTCCCGGCTCGTCGTTTGTCGTGGGATTATACGGAGCGCAGGTAGCTTCGGCGGCGGATCAGGTCGCCAACTGCGGCGCGGCGAGATTTCTGGGCGTGACCGGCACTGAATTCGCGCAGGCGCGCTACGCAACCGACGCCGCCGCAGTCGAGATGCTGGTCCGTGCGGCGCAAGCCACCATTGTCGTCAGCGCCGGAACCTCGCGGGTAGCGCGCGTGCTGCCTGGCGTCTCGCACCGCCTCGGCGGACGCGTCGACACGCATGTCAACAGCATCCAGGTGGAAGGCGGCGCATTGCGCATTACGCGCTGGTTCTACCGTCAGCGTATGGTTGCCGAACTGGCGCGCACGCAGCGCCCATGGCTGCTCGCGCTGGACACGGGCTGCCACGCCGCATACCAGGGGGCGCCGGGACAGGCTGCGGCGGAGTTGATTCCGGTCGCGCTCGGCGACAGCCACGTGCGCACGACGGTCACCGGAGTTCGCTCTCCAGGCACCACACAGCAAACCATCCGTCCGGACGCCAAGCTGCTGTTCGTCGCCGGCGCGGGATGGACCAAGAAGCAAAAGGACGGACAGACGCACGCCAAGGAAGCCGAGCAAATCATCCTTGGGTTCCTTGATTGCTCGCAGGCTTCGCTCGGCGGCAGCAAGTCGCTGGTCGACCTGAGCGGCGAAGGAGAGTCCGTGCTCGGCTTCATGAGTCACATGAACCAGGTGGGCCAGACCGGCGCGACTCCGCGCCATCCCAAGGGCCTTTCCACCTGCTGCCACGGCGAAGAGCCTCACGTTGTGGGCTGGCGGTTCATCAACGAACGCCGCGCCGTCAATCTCGACCCCAACTGTGGATGGGCGCGCGGCAAGGCCGACGTGCTCTACGTGGCCGACGCGTTCGAGGTCATGCGCAAGGTGAACGATTTGCTAAGCGCGAAGTAGCATCAGTTTCTTGGAGTTTCGCCGGAACTGCCCCACCCTACGCAAAAGCGGCGTAGAATGGGGCACCCGTGAACAGTTGGTCGAGCTACCGTCCTTCCTTCTGCGCCACCGTCGGAAACGTCTTGACACTCTCGCGCAGCTTGAACTTCTGCAGCTTACCCGTCGAGGTCTTGGGCAGCGGCCCGAAAATCACCGTCTTCGGAACCTTGAAGTGCGCCAGGTTTTCCCGGCAGAAGGCAATGATATCCGCCTCAGTCGCCTGCGCACCGTCCTTCAGGGTTATGAAGGCGCACGGGGTCTCGCCCCACTTCTCGTCCGGACGCGCCACCACGCCCGCCTCCAGCACCTCCGGATGACGGTACAGCACGGCTTCGACCTCGATGGTGGAGATGTTTTCACCGCCGGAAATAATGATGTCCTTCAGCCGGT
The DNA here is from genome assembly GCA_050015355.1 of Candidatus Korobacteraceae bacterium. GTDB lineage: Bacteria > Acidobacteriota > Terriglobia > Terriglobales > Acidobacteriaceae > CAWBRT01. The sequence goes on from JBEKBO010000002.1 coordinate 62,006, forward strand.
CCTTCACCTCTATGTAGCCGTTCGGATGCATCACGCCCAGGTCGCCCGTGTGGAACCATCCTCCGGCAAACGCCTCTTGCGTGGCGCGCGGATTCTTCAGGTACCCACGCATGATGGTGTTGCCGCGCATGAAGATCTCGCCCATGGTCGTGCCGTCGCCCGGCACCGGGTTCAGGCTGTGCGGATCGCCCACCATCAACCTTTCCAGCGTTATGTACGGCACGCCTTGACGCGCATTGCACGCCGCCTGTTCCCGTACCGGCAGCGCATTACACTCCTTCCGCCAGGCGCAGACCGTGACCGGACCATAAACTTCCGTCAGGCCATATACATGCGTCACCTCGAAGCCGAGGTGCTGCATTTTTTCAATGATTGCCGCCGGAGGAGCCGCGCCGGCAGTCATCATCCGCACCCCTTTTGGAATCTCGCGCCTGCTCTCCGGCGGAGCGTTGACCAGGGTTCCCATGACGATCGGCGCACCGCAAAGATGCGTCACTTTGTGATCGGCGATTGCGTCGTACATTGCTTTGGCCGTTACCTGCCGCAGACACACATGAGTGCCCGCCATGGCCGTGATGGTCCACGGAAAACACCAGCCATTGCAGTGGAACATCGGCAGCGTCCACAGATAATTAGGATGGTGCGGCATCGCCCAGGTAAGAGCGTTCCCGACGGCGTTCAAGTGAGCCCCGCGATGGTGATAGACCACGCCCTTGGGGTTTCCCGTCGTTCCCGAAGTGTAGTTCAGCGAGATTGCCTGCCATTCGTCGGCGGGCATCTGCCAGTCGAACCTGGGATCTCCCTCGGCCAGTAGCTGCTCGTAGTTCAATTCCCCCAGCAGCGCTCCGCCTTTGCCGCGCGGATCGTCAACGTCGATGACCAGGGGCTTGTTCGGCAGCAGAGCGAGGGCTTTGCCGATCACGCCCGAAAACTCGGTGTCGGTAATCAGCACTTTGGCTTCGCTGTGCTGCAGAATGAAAGCGATTGACTCGGCGTCGAGGCGGATGTTGAGCGCGTTCAAGACCGCTCCACTCATGGGCACCCCGAAATGCACTTCCAGGCCCTCGGGAATGTTCGGGGTCATCACCGCCACCGTATCGCCGATGCTCATGCCGCGCCGGTGCAGCGCCGAGGCGAGCCGAACGCAGCGCTCATAGGTCTCGCGCCACGTGCGCCTGAGATCTCCGTGCACTACCGCGATTCGCTCCGGGTACACGGCCGCCGTACGCCGGATGAACGAGAGCGGCGATAGCGGCGCATAATTCGCAATGTTCTTGTCGAGGCCAACTTCGTAAGGATTCTGACTTGCCATGTGATTCCTCGCTATACCAGGATGCTGAAAAACAGGCCTGCTCTGACGTGAGCATATAAACAATTGCGCTGTAGCCCTTTGGCTTAAACATTTCGTAGCGCCTCGCTTGGTGCTTCGGCGCGTTTTTCAGCAGCCTGCCAGGGTTGCCGACGGCGGGCAGGTGCATGACTTTATGCCACGTATCGCACTCCCATGTCCACTGCCTCAAGGCGAGTTCTGGATTCAGCCGGCAGTAGCTCCCAAGCAGACACTCAGGATGACACTCACGAGATGTTTTAATCATGCGCAAGTATTTAGGGACACCACACTCGCGACGCAAATGCAAATTGACCGTGCAGAACCGGCCAGCGTAGAATTCACAAGGGCCGCCAGGTAACGATTTGTCTCGATCCATGGTCCCCGGGCTCTGCCTCGGTGTATCTCAGACAGCGCTACCGTTCCGGAACGGATACCAAATACATTCTTGCGGCAGGAGTGAGGTCCTTATGAGCAACAAAACGAAAAAGTGGTTTACCAGCCCTTGGAATTTTGCCGAGGAAGTAAGGTCGCAACTCAAATTTGCTCCCAAGATCGAGTTGCACGACGTCACGTTGCGCGACGGCGAGCAGCAAGCCGGCGTGACCTTCCGCAAGGACGATAAGGTTCGCATCGCCGAACTGCTGGCCGAGGCGGGCGTGCACCGCATCGAAGCCGGCATGCCGGCGGTTTCCAAAGAAGACGAGCTGGCCATCAAGGAAATCGTCAAGCGCAAGCTCGGCCCCAAGATTTTCGCTTTTGGCCGCTGCATGAAGGAAGACGTCCAGCGGGCCGTTGATTGCGGCGTCGATGGCATAGTCATGGAAGTGCCGTCGAGCGATCACATCATCAAGTATGCCTACAAGTGGCCTCTGGAAAAAGCCGTCAATCTGTCGATCGAGGCCACACAGTACGCCAAGAAAAACGGCCTTTACACGGTCTTCTTTCCCATCGATGCCTCGCGCGCCGATATCAACTGGTTTCTGGACCTGATCCAGCGCATCGCCAAGGAAGGCCACATGGACGCGCTGGCGGTGGTTGACACCTTCGGCGGTTGCTCGCCGCACGCCATCCCTTACCTGATCAAGAAGATCAAGGAGCGCATCAATAAGCCACTCGAGACCCATTTCCACGACGATTTCGGCATGGGCTCGGCCAACACGGTGCTCGGCCTGGCCTCCGGTGCCAACGTGGCGCACACGACCATTTCCGCGCTCGGCGAGCGGGCCGGCAACGCCGCTTACGAAGACGTGGTCATGACACTGCTGACAATGTACGGCATCGATCTGGGAATCAAGACCGAGAAGCTCTACGCGATTTCCAAGGAGGTGCTTGCCATGGCGGGGGTTCGGGTGCGCCCGAATCGCGGCATCTTCGGCGACGATATCTTCAAGGTCGAGTCCGGCATCATCTCCGGCTGGGTCAGGAACTGCGGCGACGAGCATGCACTTGAGCTCTGCCCATACCGTTGGGACCTTGTCGGCCACGATGCACCGGAGATCGTGCTGGGCAAGAACAGCGGCGCGGATTCAATCAAGATATGGCTGGAACGGATCGGTCATCCGCTGCCTAGCGAAGAAGTCCAAATGGAGATATTGCTCAAGGTCAAGTCGCGCGCCCTGGAGAAGAAAGGGGTGCTGACGTTGCGCGACTTTGAGAATATTCTCGCCAAATTCCCGCTGGCCAAGCCCGCATCCAAAGCAGGCGACTAGCAGATCGGAAAGCCTTCTATAACGCCAGGAGCAAACTCACCGGCCGCGATTCCGTGGCCGGTTTTGTTTTCCCCGTGCTTTTTCGCGTTTCGCCTTTCGCTCTGGACCAAGGCGTTTCCCTTACCCGGCGGCTGTCGCTCGGGCCATTCTGTCCGTTTAGCACCGCTTTAGTTCGATTCAGGCTCTGCTGGAGGCATTTGACTGTAACGCAGTTTCGAGATTCGTCTTGACTGCGGGTGAAAACCCGACCTATCATTCACTACCGATACTCAGAAGTCATCATAGAGCCGGACGATCTGAACGTGCTGCAGGAACCACTGTGCTCCTGATAGCGAAGCTGTATGCGTGACCCATCCCGAAATCGTTTACGAGGAGTTCCCGAATGGCTGACTTAAAGACCGTCGAACCTGGGGCATCGACTGCATTCAAGGCGTCCCCGGAGTTCGAAAACGCAACCTATCGAAAAGTAACTATACGTCTGCTGCCGTTTCTCATGTTGTGCTACATCGTTGCCTACCTGGACCGCGTGAATGTGGGCTTCGCCAAGCTCCAGATGCTCGGCGATCTCAAGTTCAGTGAGACAGTCTACGGGCTCGGCGCCGGCATGTTCTTCATTGGTTACTTCTTTTTTGAAGTCCCAAGCAACATCATCCTGCACAAGGTGGGTGCGCGCATCTGGATCACCCGCATCATGATCACCTGGGGAATTATCTCGGCGCTCACACTTTTGGTGAAAACGCCGATGCAGTTTTATTTGGTCCGCTTCTTCCTCGGCGCAGCCGAGGCGGGTTTCTTCCCCGGAATCATTTTGTTCCTCACGTATTGGTATCCCTCGCACCGCCGCGCCAAGATGGTGGGCATCTTCATGGTCGGAATCCCGATGGCCGGGATGATCGGCGGCCCGCTCTCCGGCGCCATTATGTCGATGACTCACGGCGCTGCGGGTTGGCCTGGCTGGAAGTGGATGTTCCTTCTCGAGGCCGTACCTTCTCTTATTATGGGTGTCGCCTGCATTTGCTATCTCAGTAGCAGGATTCGCGACGCCAAATGGCTCAGCGAACAGGAAAAACAGCTTCTCGAGCACTACGTCGCTGAGGAAGCCAAGGAAAAGAAAGAGCATCCTTCTATCTTGGCCGTATTCGCCGACGGCCGCATCTGGCTGATGTGCTGGATTTACTTCACCGTCGCTCTGGGTCAATACGCGTTGACGCTGTGGATCCCCACCCTCCTCAAGGATGCCGGAGTCAAAGGCGTATTCAATATCGGCATGGTATCAGCCATTCCATACATTTGTACTGCCATTATGATGGTCGTGCTTGGAGCCAGTGCCGACAAGCGGCGTGAGCGCCGTTGGCATGAGGCTGGTCCCATGCTTGTGGGCGCCTCAGCTTTGGTTCTGAGTATGATGGTTGGTGGCGGGAACACGATACTGGCCGTCATATTGCTATCGATCGCGGCGGCTGGGATCATTCCCGCAGCGCCTATGTTCTGGGCGCTGCCTACCTCATTCCTCGCGGGTACGGCGGCGGCGGCCGGCATCGCTTGGATCAACTCGGTTGCCAATCTCGGCGGCTTCGTCGCCCCCTTCGCCATTGGCTATCTCAAGGACCTGACGCATGGCAACTTGATCCCCATGATCGTCATGGCCGTTATTGTGGCTGCGGGAGGGCTTACGGTGCTCTCGCTGCCCAAACACATGGTCAACAAGTAGGATTCGTCGGCCACAGTGCAATTGCCCGCAAGCTGAATCGGCTCGCCGGAGAAGTTCCAGTGAGCCGATTTACTTTTGCGCCTCGTGCCTGGCCGCAATTACACGACTGCCGCTTGCGCGATTGCGGCGGCGCTGGGCAGCTTCTCGACACCCCAGCAGGCGTCCAGCAGCCGCCGGATCTGCGGAGCCGGCAGGATGCCTTCCGCGAGATCGCTGAACTTCGCCTCCAGCGCGCTGTCAGTCATTGGCACCTCAACACTGCCGACGGCATGTTGGATGTACTTGTGCAACTTCCGGCCATCCTTCAGCACAATGGTAAGGTCAACTTGCTCCGGCTTGACGGATGGATCGATAACCGGTATCACCTTGCTCCGCAGGCCGACAACAATCGGGTCGCGAACGGCCCGTTCGCTGAACTGCTTCTCGCCGCCCGCGCCCTCTACGATTGCGACCGCCACGGAATGGTAGATGCTGAACTTCCCCTCCAGGCCTTCATAGGGAGTCTTCTTGCCGGTCAATTCGAGCACCAGCGGATTGACGCGCAAGTCAACGTGGTCAACCTGATCGGCCGTCACTTTGTACTCATTGCGCAACTGTATGGCCGCGTCGATCGCGGGATGCAGTACAATTCCGCAGGCAAACGGTTTATACGTGTTGAGCGCCGCTTCGTAACGTTTCCCCAAGCCCTCCGTGATTTCCCGGTAATCCTGCCTCGTGCTGACGGTGTTTGCCCATCCGCGCTTAGCTTCAATCATCTCGTCGGAGCTGGTGAAATTCCTGGAAGCAAGGATGGCGGCGACCAGGCCGTCGTTGGCCGCGCGGCCCGGATTAAAGCTCTTGTTCATCGACCCGAACGACTCGCGCAAGCCGATCGGCTGCGAGGCAGCCAGTCCCAGAGCCCAGACCATCTGCTGTTCAGTGAGGCCAAGGAGCATGCCTGATGCCGCGGCAGCGCCAAACACCCCACAGGTTCCGGTGCTGTGCCAGCCGCGGTCGTAGTGCTCGGGACTGACGCAATTGCCCACGCGCAGCGCAACCTCGACTCCGATGACCACTGCGTTCAGGAAGTCCTTGCCCGAAACCGGCCGGTACTCGGCCAGCGCCAGGATGGCAGGGATCACCGGCGTCCCGGGATGAATGATGGTGCGCAGGTGCGTGTCGTCATAGTCAAAAATATGGGCGCTGATGCCGTTGATCATAGCTGCATTCAGGATGTCGAAGCGTTCGCGCCGCCCCAAAATGCTGGCTTGGGGAGGTCCGGAAAATGGAGCCATCGCGGCAACTGCATCGTTGACTCCTTCGTGATGCGAGGCGCCGACGGCAACCCCCACGAAATTCAGCAGCGTCCGGACTCCCTCTTTCCGCACCGCAGGGGGCAGGTCCTCGTATTTCGCATTTACCACATACCGCGCCAGTGTCCGGGTGACTCCCTTGGCGGGGGGAAGACTCTGGGCACTGCCTCCGGCATTGCCGGTTTGGGGTGCTGCGAGCAAGGGTTTGTAACTACCGGCGGCCGCAAGAGAAGCAGCAGTGGCCGCACGCAAGAAAGAACGGCGATCAAGATCGAACATGGCGCGAATCCCCCACGAAGTAATGGCTGCAGCGTTTGCCATTGATATCAAATTGCGGCCAGCAAAACAACCGCAACTAACAGGCGCGAGGGAAAAAGAAGCTAAATAATCCCGATACAGAACCCGCCATCGCCTCTTCCCTCCCGTCATAAGGACAGATATAGCCAAGCTTTGGACCAGTATGCTCCGTAGTTACTGTGTTGGGGTGGACGCCACCGCCGTGCCATGCAGCCGCTATTTCTTGATTTTCGGGGCGTCGTTCGTTAAATACGGGTCGAAAGGCGGCAGAACTGCATCTATTTAATTGTTAGGGCTGCATCTGGTTTCCCCATTCCGTCAACGGGCGCCGGATGTTGTGTTGCGGCCCCCAGGGTTCTATTCCGGAATTTCAGTCGGAGAAAAGAAGAAAGGATATTTGATGAGCGTACATTCCACGACCCCCAACGGGGTCAGAATTGATGCACCCCGTCATCCGGGGCAGGATCAGGTGCTTACGCCTGAGGCAATTCATTTTTTGGCTGAACTTCAGCGCCGCTTCAATGCTCGCCGTTTGGAACTGCTTGCCGCCCGCCAGCAGCGCCAGAAGCGGCTCGACGCCGGCGAGAAGCCCGATTTTCTGCCGGAAACGAAGCACATTCGCGAATCCGAATGGACCGTTGCTCCCATTCCGGCCGATCTCCAGGACCGCCGCATTGAGATCACCGGACCTACTGACCGTAAGATGATTATCAATGCGCTGAACTCGGGCTCCAGCGTTTTCATGGCCGACTTCGAGGACGCGAACACGCCGACTTGGGGCAATCTCATCGAAGGTCAGATCAATCTTACCGACGCCATCGCGCGCAAGATTACCTTCAGCGACCCAACCAGCGGGAAGCAGTACAAACTGAACGAGAAGACGGCGGTATTGTTCGTCCGTCCCCGAGGCTGGCACCTCGATGAAGAGCATATTGTGATCGACGGCAAGCCTCTGTCGGGCTCGCTCTTCGACTTTGGGCTCTACTTCTTCCGCAACGCGAAGGCGCTGCTGGCGTCCGGCACCGGCCCATACTTTTACCTGCCGAAAATGGAGAGCCATCTCGAAGCCCAGCTGTGGAACGACGTTTTCACCTACTCTCAGCAGGCTTTGGGCGTGCCTCACGGCAGCATCCGTGCCACGGTCCTCATTGAGACGATTCTGGCCGCGTTTGAAACCGATGAGATTCTCTACGAGCTGCGCGATCACTCCGCCGGCTTGAACTGCGGCAGATGGGATTACATCTTCAGCTTTATCAAGAAGTTCTCGAACGATCCCAACGCGGTCATGCCCGATCGCGGGCAGGTCGGCATGACGGCGCACTTCATGCGCTCGTATAGCAAGATGGTCATCCGCGATTGCCATCGGCGCAACATCCACGCCATGGGCGGCATGTCCGCCTTCATCCCCGTCAAGAGCGATCCGGAAATCAACGAGAAGGCGATGGCCCAGGTTCGCGCCGACAAGGAGCGTGAAGCCACCGACGGTCACGACGGAACATGGGTGGCTCATCCCGGCCTGGTGGCCATTGCCAAGGAACCCTTCGACCGCCTGATGCCGCAACCGAACCAGATCGACAAGAAGCTTCCCGGGTTCCGGGTTACGGCTGCCGATCTGCTGCAAGTTCCAAAAGGCGACATCACCGAGGCCGGCCTCAGACAGAACCTCGTGGTCGGGATGGGGTACCTGGAATCCTGGCTGCGCGGCATCGGCTGCGTGCCCTTGTTCCACTTGATGGAAGATGCGGCGACGGCGGAAATCAGCCGTTCCCAGCTTTGGCAGTGGATTCGCCACGGCGCGCATCTGAAGGACGGCCGAAAGATCGACGTGGCGCTCTGCGATGCCATTCTGCATGAAGAGCTGGCAAAAGCCAAGGCAAGCGTCCCTGCCGGCCAGTATCCCTCTTACGACAAAGCGGCCGAGTTGATGCGCCAGATGTACACTTCGCCGACGTTTGTCGATTTCCTCACGATTCCCGCCTACCACGAGCTCATCAGGCAGGAACGTATGCGCAAGGCCGCATAGAACTCAACTTCGGCGAGTGTCAAACACCACTCGCCGGGGAGCCCGGCACTGCTCATGAGGCCGGGAAGCGACAAAACGAGCGCCGGAATCGCAACCTCGATTCATCCGGCGCTCGTTTCGCTTTCTGTGTGCAATTCGATTGCGGTTGGTTATCCGTATCCCGCAGCTTAGAGCAGTTCCAGAGCTGGTGTATCCCGATCTCCCAAGGAGGCGTCATCCCGACCGAAGCGGAGCGGAGTGGAGGGATCTTGTGTTTCTTCCAGTAAACGCAACACAAGATTCCTCGACTCGCGACGCGAAGCGTCGCTCGCTCGGAATGACGTTCATCTCTTGGGATACAGCATCTCTGGAATTCTAGAAACTACGAGGCTTGGCGGTGCGTTCGCGTCAGCAGCTTGCGAGCCTTGTCCAGCGCCTGCTGCTCCGCCTCCCGCCGGTTTGCGCCTCTCGCGCGCGCAAGCCATGCACCCGGAGAAACATTGTCCGCGGTGCAATGGAATTGCTCGCCGAGTTTGTACGAGGTCAGGCGAATCTGCCACCCATTCAGTTCGATTTTTCGTTCGCTATAGGCTTCCGGCTTCATCGTTCAAGCCGCCTTGGCGGCGGGAGTTCCGCCCCTTTCGACAGGAGCTCCAACCAGGTTGCCCCACTCTGTCCATGAGCCGTCGTAGTTTGTCACGTCCTGGAACCCGAGCAGGTATTTCAAGACAAACCAGGTGTGGCTGGAGCGCTCGCCTATGCGGCAATACGCCACCACAGGCTTGCTGCCGTCGATGCCTTCCGATCCGTAGAGCCGCTTCAGATCGTCATACGACTTGAACGTCCCGTCATCGTTGCACGCCATGCCCCAGGGGATGTTGCGCGCCGTCGGGATGTGACCGCCTCGCTGGCACGTCTCCGGCAGGCCCGGAGGCGACAGTATCTCGCCGCTAAACTCCTGCGGGCTGCGCACGTCCACCAGCGCTGCCGTGCTCCGCGCGCTTGCCTCCTGCGCTTGCGGCAGAAATGCTCGCAGCGAAAGATCGGCCTTGGCGGCCTTGTACTGGGTTTTGGTAGTCTTTGGCGTTACGGAAGACAGGTCCCTCGCCTCCGCGATCCACTTCTTGCGGCCCCCGTTCATGAGGCGGACGTCTTTGTGCCCGTAGATCTTCATCTGCCAGAATGCCCAGGCGGCGAACCAGTTGTTGTTATCGCCGTATAGCACCACGGTTGTGTTGTTGCCGATGCCCGAGTCCATCATGAGCTGTTCAAATGCCGATGGCGAGAGGATATCGCGCCGCACCGTATCGCAAAGCTGCGAATTCCAAGCCCACGCGATGGCACCAGGGATGTGCCCTTCATCGTAAGCCGCCGTGTTCACATCTACTTCCACCATACGAACGCTTGGATCGCCTGCATGCGCCTCGACCCAATCGGTGCTCACCAGAGCTTCTGGTTTTGCGTAATTACTCATTAATCCCCCAAGTGAAAATCTCAAAAATTTCAGGTCACGCCGCCAGCGGAAATCCCTTGTCCCGCCAGCCTCGAACCCCTCCGTCCATTGAGAGCACATTCCGGTAGCCCATCTTGCGGAGATTATCGGCGGCCAAAGCCGAACGGAATCCGCCTCCGCAATAGAGAACGATGGGCGTGTTCAGGTCCGGAACCTTCTGCTCGATGTCGCGCTCGATCGTTCCCTTCCCCATATGCAGCGCCCCTGGAATATGGTCCTTGGCAAATTCGCTCTCCTCACGCACGTCGATGAGAACGAACTGCTCGCTTTCTTGCAGCTTTGCCTTCACCTCATCCAGAGTCACTTCTTGGATTCGCTTTTTCGCGTCCGTGACGATCTCCAGAAAACGAGGCGAGTGTTGATGTGCCATTGCCGACTCCTGAGTAGACGTATGCCATCAGATGACTGGCCTTGGCATCCAGATGCCCTGACGGCCGCGGACGGTTCATGTAAAACGCGATCCGGCAGCTCTCAAAAACCCTGATCCGGCAATTCGTCTTTCCCCATCCAATAGGTTATGTCGCGAGAGCACGCCAAGCTGGCAATCGTCCCCCACTTATTGGGGCAAAGTGCGCTGGAACGCATTGGCAATACGCCGCTTCTGCGCTTCGAGCGCATCACGCGCGAGCTCAATGCGCAGGTGCTCGCGAAAGCCGAGTGGGTCAATCCCGGCGGCTCGGTCAAGGACCGTGCGGCGGCCAGCATCGTTGCCGAGGCCACCCGCACCGGAAAACTGGTCGCGGGCAAGACTCTGCTGGACTCCACCAGCGGCAACACGGGAATCGCCTACGCCATGCTGGGCGCGGCTCAGGGCTTCCCTGTCACTCTCTGCCTGCCGTCCAACGTTTCTCCCGAGCGCAAACGCATGCTGCAAGCCTATGGGGCGGAAATGATCTTTACAGACCCGGGCGAGGGCTCCGATGGCGCCATACGAAAAGCCCGCGAGCTCGCCTCCGCCGCGCCGGACCAATACTTTTACGCCGACCAGTATTCCAACGACGCCAACTGGCGCGCCCACTACTACACCACGGCAAACGAAATCTGGCGCCAGACCGAGGGCCGCATCACCCATTTTGTGGTCGTGCTCGGCACCAGCGGCACATTCATCGGCACGGCTCGAAGGCTGAAGGAGCTGAACCCGCAAATCCTCTGTATCTCCCTGCAGCCCGATTCGCCCTTCCACGGCATCGAAGGCGCCAAGCACATGCCAACCTCGATCGTTCCCCGGATTTACGACCCCGGCGTCGCCGACTGCAACCTCGGGATTGGCACCGAGGAAGCTTACGCCATGATGAAACGCATGGCGCGGGAAGAAGGGCTGCTGGTAGGCATCTCCGCCGGTGCAGCCATGGCCGGCTGCCTGCGCATCGCGGCCGGCGCAGGCCCCGAAGCCGTGATTGTGACCGTTCTTCCCGATGCCGCCGACAAGTACCTGAGCGAGAGATTCTGGGAAGAGTTTTGAGCCCCACAGCTTCCATCGAGAGGCCAGACGAGCCTATCCTAAATGTGATTTCTTCCGTCCTCGAATGACCGCTTGGTGAGCATTGTGCTAAAGATTGGCAAATCGCAATTCGAAGAACTTCGCCACCACGGGGAACAGACTTATCCTCACGAGTGCTGTGGCGTGCTGCTGGGTCAAATCAATGGCGAAGGCGTCAAACATGTGCGCGCCGTGGTGCGCTGCGGCAACACGCGCGTCGACTCTCCGCATAATCGCTACCACATCGATCCTCGCGAACTGGTAGGCATCCAGCGCAAGGCCCGCGAATCGGAGCTGGACATCATCGGGTTTTACCACTCGCATCCGGACCATCCCGCCCGCTGGTCGCAGACCGATCTCGCCGAGGCCCACTGGATCGGCTGCTCCTACGTCATCACCAGCGTGGAACAGGGCCGGGCGGCACAGACCAACTCCTTTGCACTGGCCGGCGAAGAAGAAACGAAAGAGTTTCACGACGAGGAAATCACAGTCGAATAATCGCCGCAATCTGCTGCCGCCTTTGGGGTGGGAAGCGGGTGGAGAACCCTCGCCTGAAACCGCCGGGCTTCACTTTGCATCAATAACTAGTGATATGAAAGTGATGATACCAACTCCTTTGCGGCAATATGCCGGGAAGCAAGCCAGCGTAGAGCTTCTCGCCAGCACAGTTGGAGAAGCGCTCGGCAGCTTGGTCAGCCGAAATCCCGAGCTGCGCAAACACCTTTTCACCGATGATGGCAAGCTGCGGGCGTTTGTCAACGTGTACCTCAACGACGAGGATATTCGCTACCTGAACAAGGAAAGCACCCGAGTACAGGAGAGCGATACGATTTCCATCGTTCCGTCAATCGCCGGCGGCTCTGCCAGCCGATAACTTTTAACCTTGGCTGGTATCGCTTCAAGTCACCGACGGTGACGACTCAGGATCTCCACAATGTCCACGGTTCTCGAAAATCCGCAAGCCCTCACGCTAAGCAACGATGAAATCCTGCGCTACTCTCGCCATCTGATCATGCCCGAGGTGGGCATGAGCGGACAGCTCAAGCTCAAAGCAGCGCGCGTTCTGTGCATAGGCGCAGGCGGACTCGGCTCGCCGCTGGCGCTCTATTTGGCCGCGGCCGGTGTGGGCACGCTCGGCATCGTCGACTTTGACGTCGTCGACTACACCAACCTTCAGCGCCAGGTAATCCACACCACCAACGACGTTGGCCGTCCGAAGTTGCAGTCCGCCGCGGAGAAGCTGGCGGCCATCAATCCTTACATCAACCTGCGCCGCTTTGAAACCAGACTCGCCAGCGACAACGCCCTGGAGATCTTCCGCGACTTCGACATCATTGCCGACGGGACCGACAATTTTGCCACGCGCTACCTGGTCAACGACGCCTGCGTGCTCAGCGGTGGCAAACCCAATGTGTATGCGTCCATCTTCCGTTTCGAGGGACAAGCCACGGTCTTCGCGACCAAAGACGGCCCGTGCTACCGCTGTCTCTACCCAGAGCCGCCTCCGCCCGGCCTGGTGCCTTCCTGCGCGGAAGGTGGAGTGCTGGGTGTGTTGCCGGGACTGCTTGGCATAATCCAGGCTACCGAAGTCATCAAGCTGATTCTCGGCTCCGGCGATTCCCTGGTTGGCCGCCTGCTGTTGGTCGATGCGCTGGCAATGCGCTTCCGTGAACTTCGGTTGCGCAAAGACCCCGATTGCCCCCTCTGCGGAACCCACCCCACGGTGCGGGAATTGATCGATTACAACGCGTTTTGCGGTATTCGCGGCGAGGAAAGCGCTGCCGGCGCCGAGGTTCCTGAGATTCAACCGGAGGAGCTAAAGCACAAACTCGATGCCGGCGAAGACGTGTTTATTCTGGATGTGCGCGAGCCGCACGAATACCAAATCTGCAATCTGGGCGGGTACCCTATTCCGCTGGGCGACCTGCCGAAGCGCGTCAATGAACTCGACTCCAGCCGCGAAATCGTGGCCCACTGCCGCAGCGGCGTGCGCAGTGCGAAAGCCGTTGACTTCCTGCGCAAGGCCGGCTTCCGTAAGGCAAGCAACCTCGCTGGCGGCATTCTCGCCTGGGCTGATCGGGTCGACCCCCAGGTTCCTAAATACTAGGGCCTGTTCTAGTAACTCGGGTCTGTTTCATAATAGTTCTTTGAAGGGGCGTGGCTTCAGCCCGGGGTCCCCGGCGACGGCCGCTTTTGCCGTTGCTGGGGTGGAAGCCGCGCCGTCCAGGCCCAACGACAACGCGGGCTTTAGCCCCTGAGGGATTGCTGTTTCCGTTTGACCGAGGGCTCTGCCTGGCTGCCGGAAGGAACTTCGTGAGCTTCGACAACACACTTCTGCTGCATGGCAAGGGTGGCAGCCCTGAAGGTAGCGTCAAGGACATCGAGGCGCTTCTGCGCAACCATTACCCGCAAAAGCCCGTGAGTTCGTTTCAGCGTCCCAGGCTGCTGCACGCGGATGGAGAGATTCTGGCCGAGCAATCGCTGGCCGAGTTGCAAAAGAGGGATATCCCGAAAAGCACAGTGGTAATCGGCATCAGTCTCGGCGGCCTGCTGGCGGCGAAATTGCAGGAGCAGGGCCGCGAAGACCTGCGCGTCATCTGCCTCAACTCTCCAACCTGGGCCGACGCCGTCCGGCTGGAGCGGAGAATGCCGGAGCGGCTCGCATTCTATTCATCCAATGACAATGTCATCGCGGGGCGCACCGAGCATTGGCCCAGGCTGGCGACCGCTTTCGATCTCCCTTGGCTCACCCATGACACCAGCGCGCATGCGCCGGAACTGACACCCTTGATCATTGCCTATCTGGAAGGCCGGAACGTGGCGCACGCAATCCAGCAGGTCGAAGAGCGGATTGCGCAAGCCGAAAGGCACCAGCGGGACCGGGCAGGAGCATCTTAGTACGAGACAGGCTAAAGCAATTCCCCTGTTGGTGTATCCCAAACCTCCCAAGGGAATGTCATGGCGACCGGAGCGCCGAGCGCCCGTGGCCGGAGCAGCCGAGCTGCGTACCCGACATTACATTCGATAAGCAAGAAGCTGTTCGGGCGCGGAGTGGAGCCACCCTTTGTTTTCAGCAGCAGATTGTTTTCAGCAGCAGAGACAAAAGGTGGCTCGACTTCGCTCGCCATGACAGTCTGATATATCGGGATACACCCCGTATTCTGAATTCTGGTGTATCGTTGTCAAGCGCTTCGACCTAGGAACCCATATGCAGAACCCGCAAGTAATATCCGCATCAGCCGCGCAACTCGACAGCGCCGTGGAGGCGCTGAAGTCTCTGCTCGGCGCGCGCGCCAGCACTGCCCTGGTGCAGCGCGAACACCATTCCCACGGCGAGTCTTATCACGCGCCCGCAATGCCCGATGCCGTCTGTTATCCGCATTCGACCGAAGAGGTCAGCGAGATCCTGAAGATCAGCGCCAAGTACCAGGTTCCGGTGATTCCCTTCGGCGGAGGAACCTCGCTCGAAGGTCACGTCAACGCCCTGTATGGCGGCATTTCAATCGACCTCCGCGAAATGAACAAGGTGCTCAGGGTAAGCCCGGAAGATCTCGATGTGACGGTTGAGGCAGGCGTCACGCGGCAACAACTGAACAAGGTGCTCAACAACACCGGACTCACTTTCTTCATCGATCCCGGCGGCGAGTCGACGCTGGGCGGCATGGCCGCCACCCGCGCCTCGGGAACCACGACCGTGCGTTACGGCACCATGCGCGACAACGTGCTCGCGCTCACCGTGGTGTTGGCTGACGGCCGCATCATCAAGACCGGCACCCGTGCCCGCAAGTCATCCGCGGGCTACGATCTGACGCGCTTGTTCATCGGCTCCGAAGGCACGCTCGGCGTCATCACCGACCTGACCTTGCGTCTGCACCCGCTGCCAGAAGCTGTTTCCGCGGCGGTCTGCTCGTTCCCGAGCATTGAAAGCGCGGTGAAAACCGTCATTGAAACCATCCAGTTTGGCGCGTCCGTCGCCCGCATTGAACTGCTCGACGACGCGCAGATGGACGCCATCAATCGCTACTCGAAGACCGACTACCCTGTTGCGCCGACATTGTTTTTCGAATTCCACGGCTCCAGTGATCGTCATGTCAGTGAGCAGGCGGAATTCGTGCAGTCGATTGCCGAAGAGCACGGCGCCAAGGGCTTCCAGTGGGCTACCCGTCTGGAAGACCGCGACAAACTTTGGGAAGCGCGGCACGCGGCCTACTACGCGGCGATCGCGCTCCGTCCAGGCTCGAAGGGCCTGGCCACCGATGCCTGCGTGCCCATCTCACGTCTTGCCGAGTGCATCATGGAGACACAGCAGGACAATCGCAGCGCACCGTTTCCCGCTACGCTGGTGGGCCACGCCGGCGATGGAAATTTTCACTGCGTCTACGCGTTTGATGCCGAAAATGAAGCGGAGCTCGCCGAGGCCAAGCGGTTGGCGGGGCGCATCGCTACTCGCGCGCTCGCCATGGGCGGCACCTGCACCGGGGAGCACGGCGTTGGCTATGGCAAGATGAAGTACCTGGAAGCCGAGCACGGCCCGGCGCTCGACGTGATGCGCACCATCAAACGCGCGCTCGATCCGGACAATCGCATGAACCCCGGGAAAATGGTCGAAGTCTGAACCAAGGCGGGGCTTCCAAGCCTGGCGGCGATGTGACGCTCGGCCCGTTTTTCAGCAGTTGCTAGTGCAGTGTCCCAGAAGTTCGCGTAACAATTTCGAAGTGTCATTCTGAGCGAGCATAGCGAGCGAAGAATCTATGTATTTGATTCGTAATGCATAGATCCTTCGCTTCGCTCAGGATGACATCCTGAAACTTAGGCGGCGAACTTACGGGACATCACACTACGCTTGTTTTCATAAACTGATGTTAGAGAAACGGCGAATCGCCTCAGGGGCTAAAGCCCGCATTCCTATCGGTACAGGACGGCGGCTGAAGCCGCGCCCCTTCAAAGAACCATTTATAAACTGCTCTAGTCTGCTGTCGCGTCTGACTGCAACTCGGCAATGCCGCTCTTCTCCAACTCGCGGTTGTGTCCCATGGCGAGTGCCAGGAAACCGGACATCGCCATGCACGCTCCAAGTCCGATCAAGCCGTAGGTGTGTGACTTCGTCCAATCCTTGAGGTAGCCCATGAAGGATGGACCGAAATATCCACCAAGATTGCCGATCGAGTTGATCAAGGCAATGCCGCCGGCCGCGGCAGTGCCGCTCAGCATGGCCGTGGGCAAAGTCCAGAATGTCGGCAGGGCGGCATAGATTCCCATTGCGCCGATGGTGAGCGCCACCAGCGCCAGAGCCGGAGTGCCCGTCAGGAAACCGCTGATGGCAAGACTCGTGCCTCCGATAATCGCGGGCAAAAAGACGTGCCATACGCGTTCGCCGGTTTTGTCGGAATGGCGTCCCCAGAGGTACATGGCGGCGGCGGCAAAGGCGGAAGGGATCATCGTGATCAACCCAACTTGCCAATTCGAAAGCCCGCCAAATCCCTTGATGATCTGCGGCAGCCAGAAGCTGAATCCATACAACCCGATGACAATGCCGAAATACATCAAGCCGAACAGAACCACTCGCGGATTCATAAGCGCCTGGCCCAGTGTGTAGTGATGAACCGACTCGCGCGTCTTGCGCTCAGCCTGCAAAACGCGACTCAGCCAATCCCTCTCGGCTGGCGTCAGCCAGTGTGCTTTTTCCGGTTTGTCGGTCATGAAGAACAGCACGACGAAACCAAGTACCAGCGCTGGAAGGGCTTCCAGGATAAACAGGCTCTGCCAACCCTTCAGGCCCAGGATGCTGGTCCCCAGCAACGCCGTTGAAATTGGCGCGCCAATAATGCTGGAGATAGGAATCGCCAACAGGAAACAGCCAACAATCTTGGCCCGGTACGCAGAGGGAAACCAATAGGTGAGGTACAGAATCATTCCCGGGAAAAAGCCCGCTTCCGCGATACCAAGCAGAAACCGCAGGGTGTAGAAGCTGATCGGTCCGGTGGTGAGCGCCATGAGCCCCGAGATAATGCCCCAGGTGATCATGATTCTCGCGATCCACATGCGGGCGCCGAACTTCTCCAGCGCGACATTGCTTGGCACCTCAAATATGAAGTACCCGATGAAGAAAATGCCGGCGCCATTTCCGAAGACCGTTGCTGTCAGTCCAAGGTCTTTATTCATAGTCAGCGCGGCAAAGCCGACATTGACGCGATCCAGAAAGGCAACGAAGTACAACAACACCATGAAAGGAATCAGGCGCCATGACACTTTATGCATCACGCTTTCCGCTGTTGGCTGGCCTGTTATTGCTTGACTCATATCTCTCCCCTTAAGTAGATCGCTTTGGCCCCTTGCACTCGGACCCAATGATTTCCAGGAAAATGCCGGTGATGCGTATGTAACACAGAGATAAATATTGTTGCCCGAGAAGTGTAGTTCACCTTCGCGCCCGGTTACTGTGCAACCTGGCTGACCTTGTGAACCAACCCATCCCCAAGTCTGGTGGCGGGAGTATAGCACACTTGCGCAGCACCAGAGCACCTGCGAGTTAGCTAATGGTTATCGCGCGATGGTCGTCCGGCAGCCACTCACTCGTCCCCGACCGTGGAGGTCAGGACAAGCTTGCCGTGCTTTACCCCGCGCATGCTCAGCATGTGGTCGGCAAGATGCTTGATTTCGCCGCTTCGACCTTTCATGATCACAACTTCCAGGCAGTTGTGCGCGTCAAGGTGGACGTGGGTGGCGGCCAGCACGTTGTCATGGTGGTGATGCTGAGTCTCCGTCAGCTTGTTGGAAAGGTTCGGACGATGGTGGTCGTAAACCATGGAAAGCGTGGCCACGACCGGCTTGTTGTCGTTCACCTCTTCGGCAATCAAGGCTTCCCGAATCAGGTCGCGCAACGCCTCCGAGCGGTTGCTGTACCCGCGCTTGGCAATGACCTTATCGAATTGCTCCAGTAGCTCCCGTTCAATCGAGACACCGGTTCGTACCAGTTCCGCCATACGTCACACTCTCCTTCAGCACGCTTCTTGACCAGTTTCGCGAAACCACCCACAGGGTGATGCCGGTCACTCGGAAGTGTGAAAAATACAGTAGCACGAATTTTATAGTCGTGTTACAAACGATCCGTTATCCGTTGCCGAATCTGTCGGGGAGATGTTGGCATGAAAGCCCGGGCCGTAATCTTGTGCGCGGTAATGCTTTTGCTGACCGCTATCCCCATTCCGCTCTCAGGCCAACAGAGCCGCCGAACCGTCGCAGGTCTCGTCCTGAACCCAAAGGACGAGGCCATTGCCGGAGCCATGGTGACCGCAACCGCCGGCAAGCGCAGTTTCACGGCGCCTACCGACGCGCAAGGTCATTTCGCACTGGAATTACCTCCGGGGCCTGCCGTGCTTATTGTATCCGGCAGGTTCTTGCAGACAACCACCTATCAGCTTTCAGCCGTTCAAGAATCCACTGCCCTGGTCATTAAAGTTCGCGAAATCATTCCCCAGCTCCGGCAGAGCGTCGTGATCACCGCCACGGCCCCGGACCCCTCGATTGACCGCCGGAACGACACCATCTACAAGAACACGCTGTTTCTGCGCGACGACCAGCTCTTCGAAACGCTCGACAGCGGCATGAACGCCGGCCAACACGAAGGCGGCGGCAAGTCGCTTGAGGTTCGCCGCTTTGGATTCAACCTCGACCACGGCGGCCTGAACGGCGGTCTCAAGGTGCTCGTCGATGACGTTCCGCAGAACCAGGCCACCCAGGCCCACGGACAAGGCTATCTCGGCTGGCTCAAGTCCCTCAGCCCCGAACTCGTCGATGACGTCGACATCATCAATGGTCCCTTCAGCGCTGAGTATGGAGATTTTTCCGCCCTCGGCGTCGTCCATATCCGCCTGAAAGAACGTCTCGAAAATGAGTGGACGTTACGCGCACAGGGTGGCAGCTTTGGCGGCTACCGCACGTTTGCGGCGTGGAGTCCAAAGTTGGAGAATGCGCAGAGTTTCCTCTCCTGGGAGCACGCATACACCGACGGCCCGTTCCAGAATCCTCTGCATTATGTGCGCGACAATTTTACCGGCAACTATACGTTCAAGCTCGATAACACGCAGTCGCTCGGCTTCAAGTTTAACGGCGGGCGCAACAACTTTGATTCGTCGGGGCAGATTCCGCTTGACCTTGTAGCCACCGGGCAGCTCGGCCGCTTTGGATACATGGACCCCAGCGACGGCGGCAAGGTTCGCGTGGGAACAGCCAGTACGTATTACAAGAAGGATCTGAGCCCGAACGATACCCTGCGCATCGATGGATTCGCTACGCGCTCGCTATTCGACCTCTACTCGGACTTCACGTTCTATCTCAATGACCCGGTGCACGGAGACGGCATCCAGCAGCACGACTCGCGTCTGCAGGAGGGTTCGAGTGCACAGTACATGCACGCCGGGAAGTTGTGGGGGCATCCCACACTATTCGTGGCCGGAGCCAACCTGTTCGACAGTTGGATCAACGTTGACCTCTTCCACGACCAGAACCGGCAGATCATCGCGCCTGTGCCGGGCATGCCGTGGACGGAGTCGAACGTACACATTACGAACGAGGCGGTGTACGCGCAGCAAGGGATCGATTTTCCGCACGTGCACATCGACGCGGGCCTGCGCTACGACGAGTTCCGCTTCAATCTGGCGGACCGGCTCGTGGCCGCTAACAGCGGTCTGAACTACGCGGGCAATGCGGAGCCGAAGGTAAACATCGTGTACACGCCTGCCGAGCGCATCCCGCTTGCCATCCATCTCAATTACGGACGCGCCGTCACCAGCCAGGACGCGCGTGGGATGGCGCTGGACCCGGCGGCGCCGAAGGTTGCGACCACGGACTTCTACATGGTGGGAACCTCGCACCACCTGAAGCGCTTTTCCTTGAGCACGGACATGTTCCTGATCAACCGGCAGCACGAGGATGTCTACGATCCGGATAACGGCACCATGCAGTACCAGGGGCCGAGCCGCTCGTATGGGTGGGAGGCGAAGACCTCCGTGCAATTGAACACGCACCTGAGCTGGAACGCCGGCATCACGCAGGTCTCGAATGCCTTCTTCCTGGGCACTTCGCCACGCCAGTACGTGGACAGCGCGCCCCACACGGTCGCCAACTCCAGCCTGACGCTTGCGCGTTGGAAAGGGCTATACAGTTCGCTGCGCTATCGCCATATTGGCCGCTACCTGCTTACGAATCCCGATGACACCTCGGTTCCGCCGGCTCCGCCTCTGCTGTCCTCGGCACGCGCCTTCGCCAGCGGGCTGGACGTGATCGATTTTGCGGTCACCAAGAAGCTGCCCCGCGGACTGGAGTGGAATCTTGCCATCGACAACCTAAACAACAAGCACTACTACGAAACGCAGAACCTCTTCGATTCACGCGTGACTCCGACCGCGCCAGTGGAAGCGCGCGTGCACGGAACACCCGGCTACCCCTTTGGGCTCACCACGGGATTCACCTGGCGATTTGAGTAGAGCTGGTGTTGAGCAGGATTCCGACACCAAAAAATATCCTGCCCTAGCAGTTTCGAGAAAGGTGTATCCCATGAAACCCGGGTGATACACCCATTCTGAAACCGCTTCAGCAGACCGTTTTCGCGGACAAGACGCGGAACCGAAATCAGACTTTCAACTGGCCCTGAATGTACTGTTTCGCTTTCTTGTCGGTATTCTCGTTCAGCTCCAGCACCGAGAACTTAACGTCCTGCTGACCGTTGAGCCGAATGTAGTTCATGATCGCCGGATGCTTGTAGATGTCGCCCGGCTGGAAGACCAGCATTTCCGGCACTTCGCTTTCCGGCAGGTTCCACACATATTTCAGGAAGCCCCGGTTGCGAGCTGTCCGATTCTTCTGCACTTCCCACAGCGTTCCCGGTCCAATGCTCGGGTCGGAAACGTCTTTCGGCGTCATCGTCGCGCGCGCGTACTCCAGGAATGCATAAGCGAAGATCTCATGCGCCAGCAGGTTTTCCGAAGCAAAAATGGGAGCCGACTCCGGTTCGACGACATAGCCGGCGTCAGGCCCAATCAGCGTCATGACCGAACGGCCTGACGTGACCGCCAATCTCAGCTTCGACTTGATCTCCGGGACTTCATTGATCTCCTCGTACATCGGATAGTAATTCGCGCCGCCCTGGTGGAACACCTTGCGGCTGTCCTCCCGCAGGAAGCCGACACCGATCTTCATGCCTGACGTAAGGTCGGCGAAGCCATGCGAACCCAGGCGCGGCAGATAGATGATGTGATCGACCTCGTTAACGAACGAGGTAATGCGCAACGGTTGCTTCCAGTGATTTTCGCCAATCGGCGAGGTCTCGATGTATGCCCCGTAGCCACGTTCCTCGAAGAAAACCGGAGTCGCACCGTTCTTCTCAGTAATAGCCAAAAGCCCCGAGGACTGGGCGAAGGCCCGCGAAGTGCCTCTTACCTGTCCCTGCGCCGTCCAGTAAACGTTGCGAACGCCAGATTGATCGCCGACATAGACCTTCGTGGCACCATGCTCCTTCAATACCTTGAGCAAACAATCCAGCGACCAGGGGTCGGAGGTTGCAGGAAAGGGATTACCGGAGTTCAAAGCGAGCTTAATAAGAACGCTGTCGCCCTTTTTCAACCACGAAAAATCCGTAGATTTTTCGATCATCCTCTTGAACAGCGTGTAGGATGTATCCCCTTTAGGCAACCAAGCCGCGCTCAGTTGGGCGTTCTTGGCCGGTGCCGCTAGCTTCTTATTGTCTAAAGCGAAGCCCACGCCGCCCAGAAGCGCCATGGAAGACATACTGCCAACAGTCCACAAGAAATCCCGACGGTCCATATAGTTGTGCCCCCTTGCGATTTACCGCGTGTTTTTTCGCGAAAACCGGAGTTCGCTCTCATTTATCACTTGCCGACAGCCCAAGTCAATCAAATTGAGACGCACCTTCGTTTTCTCGATGAACTGATTCCGTTTGTGAGGTGACTACTGTGAGGTCGATGCTTCGCCCATCGGCAGCAACCGCGCGAGAATCGCGTGGAGTTGTCCGGGATCAACCGGCTTATGGAGAAACTCGGCGGCTCCCAGTTCCCTGGCCATGCGTTCCGTTTCAGGGTCGTTGGCGCCGGTTACGACTATTACCGGAATCTGCTGTGTTTTGGAGGACATCCGCAGCTTTCGCAGGACGTCGATTCCAGAGCCGGCAGGCATATTGATATCAAGCACAATAGCGTCCGGCACCTCCCGCAATGCCGACATCCACGCCTGCATGGCATCCACTGCGACTGTTACGGCGAATCCTTTTGCCGCCAGACAAGCGGAGAATATCTGGATTTGAACCCGGGAGTCGTCGGCGATCAAGATTCTCGGCATATGAAATCTACCGTCGGGGTTAATCAGGCATTTTAAAGTATATCCGACGGAGCAAATGTATGGTCCGCCCTTGAACGATTAGTCCCTAAACGAGCACAGAGGGGGCCAGAAGATCCTTTGCGCGGGAGCATGGATCTCACGCGGACTCAGGCGGCTGTGCCGGTGCATGTGTCTCCTCACGCCCTTATCGTACATCGTCTAAATTGAGCAAAACCGAGATTTTCGTCCCGGGAGCAAGTGGAGGCACTTCGACACGGTCATGATTTATGACGATATCGCTCATGGTCGCATGAAATCGATACTCGGCTCCTGCCGGGCGGAAGGTAATAGAGCCTGAACATCGATATTGCGGAAACAGCCTTTGCTCGGGAGATCCGGCCACATCCGAAACTTTCGGCTTCTCAGAAATTGTCGTACCAATGGAGGGTTCTATCTGATGAATTTGCGATGAGTTCTTCGTTCGATCGCGGCGATAATCATCTCCGAAAATTCGCGGAATCACTCGCCCCCAAATAAGCTTTCCATTGTCAACCAGTTGCAGGCCGATCTGATTCTGCACTAGCGTGCCCTCGGCGCCAACCCAAGCCACCCGGTATCTCGCTTTACTGATCGCGTGTTGAATACCGACAATACAGCCTTTTTCGAGCGAACCGGTGACTCCTTCCAGTCGAGCACCCGTGGTGGTTATATCGACCGTCACAGCTTCATGCTCAAATAACTCGCCATTAACGTCCATACCCCACAGGCGAACGGGGAGAACCACGTTTAAACGTTGTTCGCGTCTCATCCCTTGCCTAAGGTCAAGTTCTGAGTGCAAAATAACTCGGTTCCGGCCACTGTTCTTGGCTTCGTAAAGCGCAATATCGGCAGCCTCAAGCAGATCAGATTTGGACTGCGCATCTCGTGGAAATGACGCCACGCCAAGACTAATAGTTAGCTGTACTAGTTGTGATGATGAACCTACAGCAAAACCAGTGCCTTCGATTTCCTCACGCAAGCGTTGAGCTACGTGATCTGCGCCCACCAAGTTGGTGTCAGGGAGGATGATGATAAATTCCTCGCCTCCATATCGTGCCACCGTATCAATCTCACGCCTGTCTTTCATCAAACGCGAGGCGATCTCACGCAGTATTATGTCGCCCGCCTGGTGCCCATACCTGTCGTTGACTAGCTTAAAATGATCGACATCAATGAGTACCAAGGATAGTGGATTACCGTTGCGCTCAGCGCGCTTGATTTCCCGATCGAGGTGTTCCTCAAAATATCTGCGAGTTTTTAGGCCAGTTAGGAAGTCAGTAAACGCCAACTCGATCAGTGCCTCGTTGGCGTGCTCCTGCTGAAATAGCTTTTCCGATAACAAAGACAGCATCCACAGGAACTGGGCATCTTCTTCAGTGAAACTATTGGGAGCCGCGCCGAACAACTGCAGAACGCCCAGAACCTGCGAGTCTACAAACAGCGGAACTACCAACAGGGATTGCGCTCCAACCGCGGCCAACAGCAGATCTGCCTCGGGATGAGCACCGCACGGAATCAGCACTGGTCCCTGGCACACCCTAGCCCAATCGTTGACTAGATTGGAGCGTTCCAGAGTCTCCGTAACAGGCATATCAAGGTGGCGGGTCAGACGCAAGCGGAGTTGTTTCTGTTCTTTTTCCCAGAAAAATGCCAGGCCGCCACTGTACGGAACAATCTCACCAGCCAGATCACAAAACAAACTC
This sequence comes from Candidatus Korobacteraceae bacterium, assembly GCA_050015355.1. Classification (GTDB taxonomy): domain Bacteria; phylum Acidobacteriota; class Terriglobia; order Terriglobales; family Acidobacteriaceae; genus CAWBRT01. The sequence continues at coordinate 86,413 of JBEKBO010000002.1, forward strand.
AAGGCCTGTTCCAACTCTAGCTTAAGCCCAGCAAGCGTACTCATTCGTAGCAGAACGTTAACAGCTTGACAGCGACTGTCCAGTGTTTCTCGGCTTAATTCAGCGAACGCCCTGATCACGCATTGGTCAGGAGGCAAGGACGCTGCCGACCGAAAGCTAACAGACTTACGACCGCGCGCAGCGCTTGGATCTTGCACCGTCGAACGCGCAGCTACCTGTGGTCCGTTTCCCGAGGATGCAGGCTTCAGCACGCCATCCTTTCCGCCGCCAGAGACGGCCAGGCAGTCTTCGGTCGGAGCGGAAAAGCGAAACTCGGGGATGACGCCCAACACGAGAAGCTCCATTGATAGCTACGATATTGCAATTCGCGAGGCGTGCCCATAAATATGCTCCCGCAGAAGTTTAACGGTCACAAGTTACACTCCGCCATCTCATGCCCGACCGCACCTCTCCCTCAGGAGATCGTGTGCCGCAGCCGCAAACGTGTATGCCGCCACAGTTCGTCGTCCAACACGAAGTCACGTACACTCCTTTGGCCTATTGTCATGAGCAAACAACGCCCACTAACTGGATAACACCATCCGCTGCAATCTACGTGCCAAACGCTTAGGCCACGAGGGGGGAATACCTACCGTCCAGACGGACATGGGATCACGCTTACGAAATGGGTGCATATGGCATACGCATTCGGGCCAGTCTCGGCAGAGTGGCACGGAAACCATCGAGGTCCCAAGATGAGCCATCGCCAGATTGGAGGTGCCCAGGAGTATTTTGCCTAATTTGTTAGGCCGGATGTGCAGAGTGCAAATTCGCGTGGGCTTGTCCTGCGCGAAACCTCTTCTGCCACAATCTGCCAGAATCAATTAATTTGAGTCTCGGTTATCCAGCGGCGCAGGTGGAAGCGGTCAATTTCACAGAGGCCAGCGAACCTCAGTCCTGCCCGGCCTGTGGAATCGCACCAGATAACGTCGGCTGCCCCCGAAATCTCGACTTTCGTCTTCGGCAAGGGAAACTGGAACTCTATTCGCCAACCTTGCTGCAAAATCTCCATGGCTTGGATCGCCATGCCATCTTCGCTCAGGTTGAGTATAAAGCCGGGAGTATCCGCCGCTTTTGTGAGGTAGACCAAAGGCTTGACCTCAATGCGCGCGCCCTGCCTTCGGTATATTGTATGACAGATGCCTTCTTCTGGTGTAGCCATCTTGCGACAATCCTTGCACAAGGGTTCTACGGCATGGCAATATTTATACTTGCATGTTTCGTGCCAGAGTAAGTCGTTGAATTTGAATCGTGAAAGTCTACCCTTTTCTGTCGCAGAACACGATGTTGTCTCCCTCACCAGTCCAAAATACCTGCAGAGCAAGCCTCAAAACTAATTTTGGTGACATCTTAGTTACTATGTTGGTCGCCGCGCGTTAGCAGTTATAAACAGCGACGAAGGCTGGGAGTGCAAACCATTGCATGGTAAATGAGGAATTTGTTTTCTGTTTCCGGAACTTGTCAACGATTTTGAGACACCCGGCGGCGTTAATTAGTGAGCATTTTCCTGACTCGCCGTCGTCAAAACAGGCGGATTTATCCAGGCTGCCGTCGGCGGCTGCTGGGGTTTGGG
>JBEKBO010000003.1:0-84522 GCA_050015355.1 Candidatus Korobacteraceae bacterium
ATGATGTTAAGCAGCGTCTTGCACGGTGGTTGCTCATGACTCAGGATAGAGTGGATTCGGCGTCGCTGCCCATCACCCATGATTTTCTCGCAACGATGCTAGGGACAGATAGGCCTAGTGTGGGCTTGGCAGCCGGTGTTTTGCAGAAGAAGAAGCTTATCGAGTACACCCGTGGCGCAGTGAAGATCGTGAACCGCAATAAACTTGAAGACTCCGCCTGTGAGTGTTACGGGATTACCCAACAGTACAATGGCGAGCTGGGCTTGAAATAAGTCCGCAAGTGAAGACTCGCCCTGTTTTTATGGCCGACCGAGCGGGCAGATGCCGCTTCAGCGTTGGATGAAGTCCTCGGTGTAGGTGACGAACTCGGGATACGCGCCGGCGCCAAGCTCGTGCAGGTCCATTCCCTGGCGCTCGCCCTCCGGCGGCACCCGTTGCGGCAGCACGCGGTCGAGCAGCAGATTCAAGCCGTAGCTCAACGGCAGCACAAATCCGAGCAAGGTGGCGATTCCCACGACTTGCGCGATCCACTGTCCCGGAGCCGCGCCGGGCACATGAGCAAAGAGCCCCGCCGCCAGCAGGCTCCAGAGGCCGCACAAGCCGTGCACGGAAAACGACCCGACGGTGTCGTCCACCGCAATCAGCTCCAGCCACTGGATGGAAAACGTGACCAGGGCTCCGGCCACAACGCCGATCAACAAAGCCGCCAGCGGTTCCATGTATGCGCAGCCGGCACAACTTGCGACCAATCCTCCGACCCACCCATTGGCCACCAGCGAGGCATCGGGTTTACCGAAACGGATGCGCGTGATGAGCAAGGAAGTCAATGCGGACGCGGACGCCGACAGCATTGTGTTCACCGCGATGAGTACTACCCGCGCAGGGATGGTGCCGGTAAACAGGATTGCGCCCGCCGAATTCAGCCCCACCCATCCCAGCAACGCCAGCAGGCAGCCAAACAGAACCAGCACGGTGTTGTGTCCAGGGATCGCCGCGGGAATGCCTTCCACCGAGTATTTGCCGCGCCGGGGACCGAGAATCCACAGGATCACCAGAGCGTTCAGCCCGCCAACGGCCTGAATCGAGCCGGCACCGCCGCAATCGATAAAGCCGCGGCCGAGCGAGTAGTTGACGCCGAGCTGAGCCAACCATCCGCCACCCCAAGCCCAGTGCGCGAACAGCGGATAGATGCAACCGGCCAGCAGCACGGCAGCGGCGGCACTAGCCCCAAGCCGCCAGCGATCCGCTGCGCTGCCAAGCGGAATCGCCGCCGCCAGCCCAACGCCGAAGATCTGCAGCAGTGCAGCCAGCGATGCCGGAGAACCGTCGAGTTCCAGTCCGCGAAAGAAAAACTTCTCGTCGGCGAGCCAGCTCCACTGCTTACCCGCAATGCTGATTGCGTGCATCGGACGGCCGGCATACCCTTCCAGGGCAAAGCCGCACACGAAATAGACGCCGGCGGCGATCGCGACGACGCACAGCGTACTCAGCATCGCATGCGCCGCGCTGCGCGAACGCACAAAGCCGGTATTGATCAGCGCAAGTCCGGCAATCGCCAGCGGGACCAGCAGTATCAGGAAAATGCAGATTGCCATTCCCACTTCCGAGAGCGCGGGAACCGTGGCAGGCATCAGTGACGCTCCCTGGCGAGAGGCGCATGCGCGCGAAAGACAAGAAACAAGCCCAATATTTCGACGCCGCCGCCGGCCAGCACGAAACATAATCGGGATGCCGGAACGGCAAGCAGCATAACAGCAGCCAGCACCAGCAGCCATCCGCTCAACAGCAACAGGAAGCCTGCAATCTTCATTTCAATCGAGCCCTCACCTACAGACGCCTCTGTCGGTTGACTTCACTTGTGCCGCGCCACGTAGAGCAACAAGGTGAATATCACGACGGGAATCAACGCCAGCATGAGATAGAACAGAATCCTTTTGCCCCAAGGCGAACGGTGTCGTTTCCAATCGTGCAGTTCGGCGCGGTCAGCCGCCACCCCAACCTGGTCCTGGTGCTCCAGGTCCCAGGCAAACTCGTGCGCATTGGGATAGCGGTTCTTGGGGTCGCGCTCCATCGCACGGTAGATGATCTCCTGCAGTTGCGGAGAAATCGACGGATCGATCTCACGCGGCGGAATCGGATTATTCAGCACCCGCTCGTTCATGATGACGAAGGGGTTAGGTCCGCTGAACGGCACCGTGCCCGTCAACATCTCGTACAACATGACTCCCAGTGCGTAGATATCGCTGCGCGCATCGCCGCGCTTGCCTTTGACCTGTTCCGGAGAAATGTAGTCCGGCGTTCCCATCGTCTGCGAGGCCGACGTGAAAGTGATGCGCCGCGAACTGGTGTTGCCCGCGATGCCAAAGTCGATCAGCTTGATGTTGTCGTCGGCGTCGATCATGATGTTTTCCGGCTTGAGGTCGCGGTGCACCACTCCGTTGCGGTGAATGTAGTCGAGCGCCTCGCATATGCGCAGCGCGATTCGCACCGCGCGCTCGGGCGACAGCTTGCGTTGCTCGTTCATCAATTGACGCAGCAGCCGCCCCTCCACCCACTCCATTACCATGTAGCGTTCGCTGCGGTCGTCATCGCCCAGAACCTTCATTACCCCGGGATGATCCAGCTTTCTGCCGATCTCCTCTTCGCGCTGGAAGCGTTCGAAAAACACCGGGTCGCTTTCCATCTCGATGTGCGGAACCTTGATGGCAACCGTGCAGCCGGTGCGCACGTCCTTGCCGCGGAAGATCGAAGCCATGCCACTGCGTGCGGCCACGCTCTCCAGGTAATAGTGGTCGAGTTGCTCGCCAGGATGGAGTTGAGTCATTGGTTGTCAGCAGGCCGATACTAACTGTCGGCCCGCATCGATGAGCTGAAGCGGATTCGCCGTGAGCTGCTGCGTCTCTTCCGGCGCGCGGTTCAGCCAAACGACTCAGGGCAGTTTGTACGGCCGTCCTCGATACATTCCAACGCGTTCGACATCACGAATGCGAACCAGTTGAAGGCTCACATTATCGCTGCCATCTCGCTGATTGGCAAGCTGCACCAGTTGCTCGGCCGCGGCTTGCAGGTCAGTCTCACCGCTCACCGCCTTGGCCAGATCGGCCTCCGGAAGCGCGCCGTGCAGGCCGTCTGAACTCAACAAAAGAACATCGCCGGGAAGCAACAGATGCTCGCTGAGGTCGGCGCTCACGAACAACTCGTTCCCCAGCGAGCGGCTCAACACGTGGCGAGTAGCGGATTCCCTCGCTTGGCCCGACGACAGAATACCAAGCCGGACTTGCTCGTTCGCCAGCGTATGATCGCGCGTCAGCAGCGTAGCGCGGCCCCGGCGAATCAGATAACAACGCGAATCGCCAACATGCGCCACGGTGAAGCGGTCGAAGCGCAGAGCGCAGGCTACCAACGTGGTCGCCATCGCCCGTCCGGCCGCCCCGGATGCCAACCCCGCTTCGTGTACATTTATGTTGGCGGCCTGTACGAGGCGCTGTAATAAAGGTGCATGTGGCTCACCGGCGAGAGCGCTCTCAAATCCGGCGAGCAGCGTTCCAACCGCCAGCCGCGAAGCGACTTCGCCGTTTTCGTTGCCTCCGACTCCATCGGCAACCACGAACAGCCAACCGTGACTCCGCCCTCTTGCCGGAGAGTCTGGAATCGTACGGCCTAAATAGTCTTCGTTATGTTCGCGGATGCGGCCGGGATCGCTGAGCTGTGCAAACTCTATCTCGAGCATCGAACTCTGTTGTTGTAACCCAAACGCGACAGGGCTTGGCGCGGCTGGGGCAAGTTGGCCTCGATACCTGGACATTCAACCTCTCGCTGTTTCATCGCACTATGCCAAATCATGACTAAAAAAGTGGGCGGGCTTGCACCCGCCCCGGGAGGAGAAATCACAGAATCGTCATCGGCTTGGCTGAAACCAAGGTGGTCCTGCCTGTTGACTTGCTCATGCGGACAAAGTAAATGCCACCGTAAATGCCCCAGACCGCGGCAATGCCCAGCGCCAGCAGCGGCTCCATCTTGGTGCCGTAACCCATGAATGGCCCCACCACGTAGAACCCCATGCACGCCAGGTTTGCCACGAGTCCAAAGACTGGAATCACCATATGCCGCAGCGGGTTGAACTTCGGATGCCCATGGTAGCAAACGATGCAGATCAGGCAACTCATGCCATACAGCAGGAACGTACCGAAGTTCGAGGCCAGCGTGATTGCCAGCAACGAATTAGGCAGCGCCGCCATCTTGTCGTGAGTCGAGTATCCAAAACTCGACCAGAACCCTTGCGGCAACGCCTTGATTGCGGCGTCGGTGGGCGCGCCGGCGTCGCCGAATGCAGTGGCCACCGCGATGCAACCGATCACTGCCGAAATGGCCGCCAGTGTCCAGATGGCGCGGTGCGGGGTCAGGTTCTTGCCGTGCAACATGCCGAAGTGCTCAGGCGCTTCACGATCTTTGCCCATGGCATAGGTAACTCGCGCGCCGGTGTTCATGCACGAGAGCGTCGTGCCGATCAGGGCAAGAAACACCGTTAGCGCCTCGCACAACATGAAGATGCGCCCGCGGCCTGCTCCGAACAGCGCGTCTCCCACCACGATCATCATGTCGCCGATCGGCGCCGCCGAGTTGGCCGCGCTCTGCATGGTATAGCCGCTGTTCAGGAAGTAGTTCGCCGCGAAATACTCAATGAGATAGCAGAACACTCCCTGCACCAGCAGCGACACCAGCACCGCGATCGGAACGTCGCGCTTGGCGTTCTTGGCCTCGCCCCCCATTGAGGTAACCGATTCAAAGCCCACCAGAATCAGAATGGCAACCGTCGCCTGTACGAAGGCCCAGCCAATACTGTGCAAACCCGTGACCGATGACGCCTTCGGGTGACTGAGGAAGTTGCCTTTTTCGTCCTGGGCCGGGTAACTGATCTGAAACGGCACCGGCTTGCCTGCCGCGTCCAGCTTCGGTTGTGGAATGCCCGACGCGTCGCGCACTATGTTCTCGACTTCTTTTCCATCTTCCATCGCCTTCTGTGTGGCGAACTCATAGGTATAGGCCGACCCTGAAGTCGAATCGAACTGATAGGCCACGCTTCCCGGAGGGTGATTCATGCGGTAACCGAGTGCTATCACCGCGAAGATCAGCAACGCTGTGATCTGGATGACGTTGATCGCGATGTTGACTGCCGTCGACCCGTTGATGCCCCGGTAGGCGATGTACGCCACCAGAAAAGAGAAGACGATCGCAGCCGCCATCATGAACATCGGTCCGGGGTTGGATGCATTCATGACACTCGGCCAGATTGTCCCCACCAGGTACCCGCACAGGATGCCCATGACGCCAACCATCACGCCCGGATAGATCCAGTAATAAAGATGCGACGCCCAGCCGACGATAAACTTCGAAAGCCGCGCATAGCGCCACACGGCGTTGTGATTGAGAAAAGACTGCTCGGCGAAATAATACGAGCTGCCCGTTCCCGGATACAGTTTCGCCATCTCCGCATAACACACCGCCGTGGCCAAACACAGCAGCAGGGCGATGACTATGCCGATCCACATCGACGGGGAGGTAACGCCCGTAGTCGCTTGAATATAGAAGGTGAGCCATAGGAAGGCCCCGGGAGCGATGAGCGCCATGGCATTCATCGTCAGGCCCGTTAAGCCTACGGTACGTTTCATTTCAACTGTCGGAGTCTCCGCCACGTTTCATTCTCCTTGTGGGAATTTATTCTTCCGACCCTATCGGGTTCGGAGTCTGCGATAGCCAACGCACCCGCTATCGCCAATCTCTATCAGGCGGTGCACATCAAACACCGCCGTATGATGCTTACTTACTATCCGGCTCCAACACGAAGATCAGCCCACCCGACAACGTCGATTGAGTGCTGGCGAACTTTGTCGCATCCTTGTTGAAAGCGTGGGAATTGTTCGAGTCGTCGAAGCGATACTCGGCCCGGGTGATCAGGTGCTGCGCAACTTTCATCTCCACCGTGCCGGTGATTTCGTTAATATGCTGGCGAGTGGCAGTCGTGAAACCGGTGTGGTCGTTATAGTACTCATAGCGTCCCGCCAGCGCCCACAATGGGTTGAACTGGTATTTCGCATATCCAGCTACGCCCGCCCAGTCAACCGCCTTCTTACACGCGGCGCCACAAGCTGCTGCCGCCACGGGGGTCAGGCCCTGGACGCGGCCGTAATCGCCATTGGCCATCAGGGACAACTTGCTATTGGGCGTATAGGTAATCACCGTGTCACTCACATTGCGCCAGTTGCCGCCATCCAGCGGGGTCGCTCCCAGGCCGCCCAGCCAGCCCTCGGTAATGGAAACCTTCTTGTTCGGGTTCCAGGCGAAGCTTAAGCCACCCGTCTTGCCGCTGTTGTAGGTGTCCACAAGATTGTTCCAGCCGTTGACCACATAGCCAGTCAGCGTGTACTTATCGTTGAACGTGTAGGCGGCGCTCAAGCCGAAGTGATAGAACGGAATCGCATAGTTGAACAACAAGCTGCGCGAATAGTTCCAATTCTTGTTGCTCTCAATGACCTCGGCGCCGGCTGGGGTTACGAACTTGCCGAAGGTCAGTGTCAGCCCCTTGCCAACCGGAGCTAGATAAGACATGTATGCTTGCTTCAGATACTGCGCGAAGCCAAGTCCGCCGGGATCGGTGCTATTTACGACGTTCATCGCATTGCCAAAACCCAGCGTCACGTCATATCCAAGCCGGCTGGTCGCGTCGGGCGCTTTATCCAAACCCACTTCGATCAGGTTGAGCGCGAATTGATTCGTCGCATTGTCGAAGAGGCGTAAGCCTGAGGTCCGGTTTGCCGGGCTATTGAAGTTGAACCCGTAGTAGCCATCCACCAATCCGTTGACGGTGGCGCCTTTGAGTACACTAGAGATGCCATCCAGTGGACCAGGCGCCGCGGCAGGAGCGGTGGCGACGGCCACCGCATTCGACGGTGCCGCCGGCGCGGCTGCCGGAGCCTCTGTCTTCGCTTGTGCGGCAACCTGGGCTTTCAACTGCTGTAACTGCTGCTCCAAATCAGAGATGCGCTGGTTGATGTCCGCGGTGGCCAGCGGCTGCGCGGTCTGCGCCGCTAGAAGCAGCGGACATAATAGAAGGAACAAATACAACCCAGTTACGGCACCTGATTTGAGCATGTCTATGACCTGCTTTCTCGCTTGTAAAAGGCTATAGGTTTGGATTCGGGCGTGGTCACCCGGTAGGTTCAGAGTAGACAGGGTTCCTCATTGCGTCCAACGCATAGTTCCGTTGGCATAGATCGAAAAACCTTTCACAAATTGTAGTTATGAGAGAGATAAAGGATGGTTATGCAAATTGCGGTTATAGGCGGGATAAAAGATACTTATCCCGTTAGAGAGGGCGTCCTAACGTCCTTTATATCATCGAGTGAGTGTGATAGCTAGACTAGTACCCCAAAAGTATATGACATAACTTAGGGTGTCATGCTGCGCGAGCCGGAGCCCCTGGCCAGTTAAGAGCTATCACGAAGGTTCCCAAATTTGGCTACATCGTGTCACGATGCATTTCTGATTCGTGTTTGGCCGGCTTCGTACGGCTTGACGGTTGGCTCTTGCTGGCGAGGCATCGCACGTTTGTTCGCTCGCGCAATCAGTGCATCGATGGAAGTGCTCCCTGGGCCAAGAATCAAAATCAGAAGCGAGGCAAACAGAAACGTAAACGGAGCGGCGTCGAAGAACTTGGGAGGATCGGAGAAGATGGAGAGTAGAGCGGCCCGGTCTGCCGTCAGATAAGCGACCACCATGTCGCCTGTCAGCAGAAGCGCCGTCAGTCGCGAACCGAGCCCAAGGATCAGCAGAATTCCCCCGGCGACCTCGAGGCCGGAGACAAAGATCGCATTCGCGTGAGGAAAAGGTATTCCGAGACTGGCGAAGAATCCGGTCACTCGTTCCAGGTTCTGCAGCTTGCCCCACCCGGTCTGCGCGAACAGAAAACCCCAGTACAGCCGTATTGCGAGCAGCAGCGGCGAGCGCAATGCCGAGACAACCGTGGCGAAGTTTTCATAAGCCCAGCTGCATTTCTCGTAAGACGTGCTCATCTTGTCCTCTTCTCGAAGTTGGACCGACTTGCCTTACGAGGCCGCGACGCGCTCCGTAGAGAGAGCCAGCCGAGTTTACTCCAGATTGCAAACCACTCCTGAACCTTGCCTGCGCAATCCGCGTCCTCGCCGGCTCGATCCGCGAGCGCGCTCTCGATGGCATCGCCGATCGAGAGTCCGCGATGCAATCCGGTTAACACAGCGAACTCGCCCGGCTCCAGCCGCCTGTAGTGGACGCTGAACTCGGCGCGATGGACAGCGAGGAATATTTCTTCCGGCCCGCCGAAGCACAGCAGCCAGTTCACCCGCAACCTGTTGTTGAGCGCGGCGACATCGCGCGACGAGCCTTTCAGCGCCAGCAGAATGTCATCGACCGCATAGTGCGGCCTCAGCAGGCGGATGTACGGTTGCAGCGCCAATTTCGCATCGCCGTTCAGCCCCGCGATCTGGGCCGGCGTCAGCGGCTGCCGTTCCGCGGAGTCGAAAGCTTCGATGTGAGACCATTCGAGCCGCACCATGTCGAGAGCCAAATCGCGGTGGGGCTCGGTGAACTCGGCATGTGCCTCGAGCCACGGGAGCAATCGCGAGCCGAGGTTGCGCATCGTAAATGACTGCGACGGGCAATCCGTCAAATACTTTCGCGCCAGGCGGTCGAACTGTTTTTGTCCAATCACGGCGCGCAGTCCTGGAAAATCTTCCGCGAACGAATCCAGTATCCGGAACCAGTATTGCCGGTTGTAGATCTCCAGCCGCTCGAAGCCGGTGAGCCGGCTGTTGGGCTTGATGAACGCGGACGCCTCCGTCATCATCGACCGTCCATCGCCGGTCGTGCGCCGCATGCCTTCCGTCGCCGTCAACGGTTGCATCACGGCCTTGGCTATCCTTCGCTGCAACTCAAGCAGTGAGTTCATGTGCGTATGCCTCCGTGGGCATGCCACGCGCGCCTTCCCCGGCAAATTGTTGCAGATATTTTTTCGCCTTCAGGGCCTCGGCGTGCACTTCCTCGAACGAAGGGATCTTGTCATCCCACTCCAGCAGTGTCGCGGTTGGGCCGCATCGCTTGATGGCAGCCGCATACAACTCCCAAACCGGATCGATCACCGCGTGGTCGTGCGTGTCGAGTATGTACTTCCGATAGCGCGAATGGCCCGCGATGTGGATTTGAGCGACGCGCTCGGCGGGCACATTGTCGACGTATTCGTGCGGATCAAAGCCGTGATTGAAGGAAGAAACGTAAATGTTGTTCACGTCCAGCAGAATGCCGCAGTCGGCGCGCTCCACGACCTCCGACAGAAACTCCCATTCCGACATTTCCGAGTCGTGGAAATCGGCATAGCTGCTTACGTTTTCGACCGCGACCGGAATCTCGACAAAGTCCTGCACCTGCCGAACCTTCTTCGCAATCGATTTCACCGCTTCCCACGTGTACGGCATTGGCAGCAGGTCGTGCGTGTAACGGCCGTCCACACTTCCCCAGCATAGGTGATCGGTCAGCCACGGAGTCTTGGTTCTGCGGACCAGCGCTTTCAGCCTCTTCAAGTGTTCGCGATTCAGCGGGCCGGTCGATCCGAAGTACATCGAGACGCCATGCTGCACAACCCGGTACTGTTCGAGGATGCAGTCCAGAATGGCCAGCGGCCGGCCACCGTCAATCATGTAGTTCTCGGAGATGATTTCGAACCAGTCGACGACCGGCTTGCGAGTCAGAATGTGCTCGTAATGCGGAATCCGGAGCCCAATACCGATGCCGTAGTCGGTGTGTCCGTTGAAGCGATTTGCTGGCATCGCCATTCCCCTGAAAAGATTTCGTTAACGCCAAGCCGCTGGAGCGGTCCTGAGGAGGGTGTCCCGGAACCTTCGTGGGATCACCCAGAGCCAGCGACGGACACATCACGCCGCGTGCGCCTCCTAAATCCACTCAGGCGGCCACAATTGTATGATGCGGGAGGCGGCATGGCAGACGCAGCGAGGGACCGGATGCGCCGGCCCCTCTGCCCTGGCGCCTACGACAGCATCTTCTTCGAGCCGTCAGTGGCGCAGCCGCCCTTGCCTTTGCAGGAGTTCTTGCCCTTGCAGCCGTTGTCACCGCTCTTACAGCCGCCCTGGCCTTTACAGTCGTTCTTGCCTTTACAACCGTGTTTGCTGGTGTCGTCGAGTGCCGCCTTTGCCAGCTTCACAGTGGCAGCGCCCACGTTTTTCTCGGGAGAAGTCTGGGATGTATTGGTGGTAGTTGCGCTGGCTCCGCCGAGAAGTCCGGAAATCGCAGCTGTAAGAACAAGGGTTTTCATCGATTTGGTCATCAAAGTTCTCCTTTGGGTTGGCTGTGCCGGTCTCCTCGACCGAACTGCCTCACAAGGATGCGGTTTCTCAGTACCGGGAGGGCCGCATAGGTTCCTCGTGTTGAAAATCATTTTCAATTAAAGTACGGAGAAACCGCACGGCCGGATGGTGTCATTTAGGTGGTAGGAGTCGAATACACAGCCAGAGCAGTCCAACCAAGCTGCTGAAAAAACCTTTTGTGTACGAGCCGCTCGAAATAAGCCGCCGGATTTCCAGTTGGCGCGTCCTGGTTCGCTTGCAATTCTGTCACTTTGACGGGGTATTTCAGCAGTTCGGAATTCTATGGGAATATTGAGAAGCTCCCGGTTGGAGCGCCGAATCGCCTCCCGGGCGCTACCGCCGGACGTTGCAGAGGCGCATGGCGGAGTCCACCAATTCGCTCATGCTGAAGGGCTTGGAAATAAACAGCGAAGCGTCCGCTTCAGTCGCGCGCCGCACTCGTTCTTCGTCGCCATAGCCGGATATAAGGATCGTCTGGATCGAGGGATTGTGCGTTTTCAGCAGTTCGACAAGCTCGGTGCCTTTCATGCCAGCCATGACAACGTCAGCAATCACCAGGGTTGGCTTTATCTTGATGGCAGTCTCCCACGCCTCCTGTGAAGATGCTGAGGCGTGAACGCGAAAACCTTCACGGCGCAGTGCCTCTACAATCGAATTCCGCACCATCTCCTCGTCTTCCACCACCAGCACAGAGCACGGCTCGGGAGCCAGCGCCAGCTCGACGCGGTTGACCTTCTGAGGGGAGCCGGCCACAGGCTGTTGGGTGCGCGGAAAGCAGACGAAAAAGGTGGCGCCCACGCCAACCGCACTATCGAAGTTGATGAATCCGCCGCTCTGGATAACGATGCCGTACACGGTTGACAGGCCCAACCCGGTTCCTTTGCCCGTCTCTTTGGTTGTGAAGAAAGGTTCAAAAATACGATTTTGCGTAACCTCGTCCATCCCGGTTCCGGTATCGCGGACAATCAAGCGAACGTAGCTCCCGGCAGGGACCTGGCCACTGGCGGCTTCAGACTCCGCAGTCACTTCGAAGTTCTCAGTGGAGATTTCGAGCAGGCCGCCATCGGGCATTGCGTCACGGGAATTCAACGCAAGATTCAGGATCACCTGCGTGATCTGAACCGGATCAGCCTTGATGTTGCCGAGATCGGGGTGGAGGTCGAGGTGCAGCTTAATGTCTTCCTGGAGCAGATGATTCAACAGCGTCACCGCATCGCGAATCACTTCGTTCAGACTCAACACTTCCGGCCGCATTAATTGCCGCCGGCTGAAGGCGAGAAGCTGCCGGATGACCCCCGCTCCCTTCTGGGCCGCGTCGACCGACTCCTTGATCCTGGCGTCCTTGAACTCGGGATCATTGCTGGTCAGCGCCAGGTGCGAGGCGAGAGTCACCACTTGCAGAACATTGTTCAGGTCGTGCGCAATGCCCCCTGCCAGTTGGCCGACAGCCTCCATTTTTTGCGACTGTCGCAGTTGGTTCTCCAATTCCTCCAGGCGCGTCACGTCCCTCTTCACCGCAACATATTTCTGGGGCACTCCATGCGCATCGTGAACCGGAGCGATCGTAGCCTCTTCCGTATACAGAGTGCCGTCCTTACGACGATTGATGAAGCGTCCTTTCCACTCGCCTCCGGACTTCAACGTCCGCCAAAGCTCGGCGTAGAACTCTTTCGGCTGCCGGCCGGACTGAAGCACCCGGGGATTCTTCCCATAAACTTCCGCTCGCGTGTAACCGGTCAGCTTTTCAAAGTGCGGATTGACGTATTCAATCGATCCGCGAAGATCCGTAATCACGATGCTGTCGCTCGTGCTTTCAACCGCCCGTGCCAGCAACAGTACCTGCTGTTCGTGTCGCTGCGCGTCGTCAAGCAGTTCCCGCAGCGCCTGTTCGCTGCACTCCAGCGACTTCAGCGCCTCCTGCTCCAGCGTCACGTCCTGCACAATGACCATGGTGCCGGCCGGCTTATTCTCGCCGCCAAAGGAGGAAATCGCCGCCTTCCCCCATCGGACTTCCCCATCCTTGCCGTGATACTCCCGAATCCGCGACACTTGCTCCTCGCCGGCGTCGTCGGGCTTATGGGAGTGAAGCAGGTTTGCATAAGGAATTCCCAACAGCTCTTGTTGCGAGTAACCGAGGAAGTCGGCGAAGGCGCGATTGCACTGCACCACGCACCCCTCGTGATCGAGCATGCAAACACCGGCATGCGAATTCTCTAAGCACTGGCTTAGGGTGCTCTCAAAGCCCGCGGTGCGCCTCACCGAGCGCCGCCATAAAACCAAAGCCACCGCCGAGGCGGCAATGACATAACAAACTGATTCGATGAGCTCAAAGACAAGCTCGGGATACCCAAGGGGGCGCCACACCAAACGCTCGATCAGCGTCAAGCCGGCCGCGCACACTCCCAGCCAAGCAGCAGCGATAAGAATCAGTACCTTATGATTTGCGACGAATTCGGGCCAACTGGGACGCACTACACCCTTCCTCACAGGAACAGGGTAGCTCTTATGGAACTTTTCGTCGAGGGTCTGCACTCGCAACGGCGGAGTGCGATAATCGATTGCGCTCGCATGGGAACGCAAGGAACAATCGCGGAAGAAGCTGGCTCCCGGCGCCAACGGCTGACGGAATTAGCCCTCCTTTTTCTGAAGCTTGGCACGATCGCATTCGGTGGCCCAGCCGCGCACATCGCCATGATGGAGCAGGAGGTCGTGTAGCGCCGGCATTGGCTGACCGAATCGGATTTCCTGGACCGCGTCGGCGCCGCTAATCTCATCCCCGGCCCCAGTTCAACCGAGTTGGTGATCCACATCGGCCATCGCCGCGCGGGGTGGCCGGGCCTCATCGTCGCCGGATGCTGCTTCATTCTGCCGGCCGCATTCAGTGTTGGCCTGCTGGCCTGGATCTATGTTCGTTTCGGCACAATGCCAGTGGCCTCCGGCCTGCTCTACGGCGTCAAACCGGTGGTAATTGCCGTGGTTTTGCAGGCGCTGTGGAATTTTTCCCGCACTGCGATTCGCAGCCGCTGGCTGGCGCTGGTAGGGGTGATCGCAGCCGCGTTGGCACTGGTGCCGGTGCATCCCCTGCTTGTGCTGATCGCGGGCGGCGCTTTCGCCGGGATAAGAAACCTGCTCTCTCGCGCGCAGCCCACCCGCAAGTCCGCGGCGGGCGCCATGATCTCGCTTGGCTCTAAAGCGGCCGGTGGCGTGGCCGTCGCAACCGCCGTCGGGCTTGGCGCCATTTTCACCACCTTCGTAAAAATAGGCTCGGTGCTTTTTGGCAGCGGATACGTGTTGCTCGCCTTTCTCCGCGCGGAATTTGTCGAACGGCGCGGCTGGCTCACTGCGCAGCAACTGCTCGATGCGGTTGCCGTCGGGCAAATCACGCCCGGACCCGTTTTTACTACTGCAACGTTCATCGGATATCTCCTCCATGGTCCGGCCGGAGCCTTCGCCGCCACCGCCGGGATATTCCTTCCCGCCTTCGTTTTCGTGGCGGTCAGCGCGCCCTTGACCCCACGTCTGCGCCGCTCCGCCTTCGCCGGTGCGGTCCTGGACGGAATCAACGTCGCCTCGCTGGCGCGTGAACTCCGCCTGGCTGATCCTTGCCTCCGCTGTTCTGGGAATCATTGCCAAGGGCCACATCGCATAGCAGTCAGTTCCCGAGTTGCTGTATCCCGCCACACAACGTCATTCCGAGCGAGCGGCGCCTTGCCTTGAGAGCACTTAAGCTGTGCTGCCGCAATGCGCTCACGAGCTGTGCGACAAATAGCACATCGCTCTCCTGGTCGCGAGCCGAGGAATCTTTTGTGTTGCTTCGCCGCGGAAAAATAAAGATCCCTCCACTCCGTTTCACTTCGGTCGGGATGACGCTTCCAAATTTATGTTGCCGGGCGGCTATACCAATCTGGGAATGATCCTAAGAGGCTGCGAAAGGGATCAACATGTCGGGAAATTACAGGACAGGACAACACCGCAGCGCGTCGTTTATTGGGAGGTCCCGGTTCGCGCCGGGTTTTCTGGGGGAGATAATGCATAGAAAACCGCAACGTGAACCGGAACACCCACAACACAACACCGTAGTCGCCGTCCTATGCGTTCTAACCGGGCCTGGACCAGTCAAAACGTAATCACACGAAGCAGCCGAACGCGCCAGGTTCCCGGCGCCGGTGTCCCCGACAAGCGCCGATGTTGCGCTTGTTGGGGTGGAAAGCCGCTCTAGGAACTTCGTAACGGATCCGTAGTCCCGTCCGGGCGGCTCAGATGAACAAAATCGACAAAGCCGGACGAAACACTTTGATAGCGGTCAACGATCGACGATCCCGCCACGATCAGCCCCGGGAACGCGATCCCCGCCCACAGCTTCATGATCAACAACAACGAACGAATACGCAGTTGCAAAGCCTGTTCGACCACCGCTCGCGCGGTCGCGGCAACTTCGGGATTCGGGTTGGTTGTCGCCGGGTCCGCCATGGCGATCAGCAGCGCCGCATTGTGCGCCAC
Source organism: Candidatus Korobacteraceae bacterium (assembly GCA_050015355.1). Taxonomy (GTDB): domain Bacteria; phylum Acidobacteriota; class Terriglobia; order Terriglobales; family Acidobacteriaceae; genus CAWBRT01. The sequence goes on from JBEKBO010000003.1 coordinate 14,910, forward strand.
CGCCTTGACATAAGCCAAGACCGCGATCTGGCGCTGCCGCTGTACCGCGCGGAACGCGGCTGGCGCGAGCTTCTCGCGCAGGTACCGGGTTTCGTTTGGGTCGACAAGATTGCGGAATGCGGCGATATCGACAGGCACCAGTTGCCGGCTTAGTTCGTCGTAGGTTTGTGAGGACAGAACACTACGGCGCGCTATGTAGAACACGAAGACCAGCGCGGCGACAACCCCGGTGATCAGAAAAATCGTGATCATGAAAACTCCGGCGTGTTCTTCTGGTCAGTAAGCATGGCGATGATTGCACAATACAGGTTGAACTTAGCCCACGGCGTCGCCTTGGACCACGCAAAACGATTCCACGTTCTATTTCCAGAACAGGCCCCGTCTTTCGTTTCGGAAATCGACCGGATCGATGTACTCTTGATACATACGTCGCGTAATGCGGCAGGCGCGGCTGAGGGGGCTGAATGCCACTGTTCAGTGCTTCGGAAGATTTTGCCCGGCGCACATTGTCTGGAATACCCGGGCTTTTGTCTCGTCTCGCCTACATCACCAGTCTTCGAGATGAGAAAGGAAACTACCGTCATTGGGGGCTGGCACGCACCCATGGAACCGCCGCTGCCACGGAAGCCATGTGCCGCGCGCACTTGGAAATGCTGACACAGGTGCTTCGCGCGCCGCTCTCCCAACTCATGCGGGAAGTGGAGGCTCCTCAGCAAGTCGAGCTCGGGGCGCCACAGGTTCTGCTCAATAAATCGGCTCCTCTGCGATTGATTGTGCCGGCCGGGGCACACGCCGCCACGCTCATCCATGCCAAGGCTACGATTCTCGCGTTGCGCGCGTTGGAAGACGCGAGGAACTGGCTGCAAACCAGTCATCGAGCCGCATAGCAATCCCAACAACCTGTCCCAGGATTTCCGCCTCGTTCGGCTGCTTCAGGGAACGAGGACGCTCCGGCGAGAGCGGATGTGGTTGCAGGATCAGCGAATCGCCAACCACCGCGCACCACGAACATACAAACCCTTCGCGCGTCTCGACAAAGTAAACCGGCCGTTCATATTCGGAGCGCCACGTTCCTTCCTGCACTTTGTTGCGCGACTCGTCGACTTGCACAAAAGTGCCGGGCAGCAGCAGCGGATACATGGTGAGATCCTCGCTGCCGATATATCCATAAACAAAGCGCTCCGGCTGCAGATGGGCCAGGTGCGAAAGCGGCACCAACCCCCAGCGCTGGATCATGCGGCCCATGTTCGTCGTGCGCCTGACATCGAAGCCGGGATCGATTTCCGTCGGCAGATACATCGCCGTTGCGCTTGCCAGTGCCTCCGAAAGGTGCGAACGCGGAGGTTCGATCAGCGACAGGTCGCCGGCTGTCTGGTTGACGTCGATGCCATACCAGGAGAGCAGTTCGCGCACGTCGCGCCGGTAGATGATGCTGAACGAGTACAGCCGGAAGATGCTGGGGATGACCCCTTTGGTCTCAATGTCGGATAGCCTGCTTAATGGAACACCAAAATCGTCGTTCTGGTGTTTCGCCGCAATCCGTAAACTTGCCGCCTCCACTTCTCGAATGGTGAACCCCAACTGCTCACGAAGTGCCCGGAGCTTTTGCCCTGCTGTCGTCAACAGCATGCCCCCTATTGTTGTCCTAAGAACTAAAGCCGGAACCTTAACAAAGTACAGGAAGTCGAAGAATATTTACAATCTGCGATCCCGGGCGTATGGAATCCGTAACTCCGAAGTCGCCTTGCCTGAGTGGATCGAGCATCCGTCCGCGAAACGGGAAGATTCAAGCCGAAAGCCGGAATCCACGGCCCGAAGCACGCGGAAGCTTGCGGTGAACGAGGCTGGCAGAGATCACGGGCGGGGCGATGTGCTCTGGATCACATCTGAGCGTGATATCTATGGTTGACCCCCGTGCCGCACTGGCTGACAATAGAGTTGGAGTTGAAAATGATTTTCAGATTCGCAAGCCGGGCCCCGTCCTCCAAGACGCGTCCGCCTGTTCGTGCGGCAAAGCACGCCGGCCAGCGCCGCCCCGCATCGGGGCTCCCGGAGAGCGCCGCTTCCGCGAAGGCAAACGTTGCCGATCCCAGCCGGGAAATACAACTTGTGCCGCTTTGCGATCTTCCTCAAGGTGTTCACGCTATCATTCACGAGATTCAATTGCCGGCAAGCGCCGCCGAGCAAGTCATGCTGTTCGGGTTCATGAGCGGCGTCGAAGTCGTCTCCGGCCAATGCGGTCCCGGCGGTGATCCCAGAGTTTACCGGCTTGACGGAACGGAAGTGGCAATCCGGCGCGCTACCGCACAGCACATCCTGGTGCGAATCCCCTCGGTCCAGGAGCAGGCCTGATGTCCTCGCGCGAGTGCTGCGGCCCTTCCTTCGGCACAAGCGTACTGGAAGGTGTGGACCAGAAATCAATCCGCACGATCGCTCTCGTAGGCCCGCCCAATTGCGGCAAGACCACGCTCTTCAACCAGCTTACAGGCCTCAACCGCAAGGTCGCGAATTTTCCCGGCGTCACCGTCGAACACTTCACCGGATACATCACTTTGCAGGACGGCGAGCGTGTCGCCCTGATCGACCTGCCGGGCATCTACAGCATGCACGCAAAATCCGAGGACGAGCGCGTCACGGTCGATGTTCTGCGCGGCCAAATGACGGGAATCGAGCCGCCGGACGCCATCGTGCTGGTGCTCGACTCCACCAATCTTGGCCGTCACCTGGCGCTGGCGGCGCCGGTCATCAGCCTCGGACTGCCTACGCTGGTGCTGCTCAACATGGCCGATTCCCTGCGCGCCCGCGACGGTCATATCGATGTGTTATCGCTGGCGAGGCAGTTGGGCACTCCCGTGGCCCTCGTTAGTGCGGTCAGCGGAGAGGGCCTGGAGGCCGTCGATCACTTCATCAGTTCGGCCATGCACCAGCCGCAACCGACTGAGTTGCCCATGCTGCACGATGTCCGCGAATGCCGGCAATGGGCTGAACGCATCAATGTTCAGTCCAACTACCGCAAGCCCTTGCCGCCCGTGTGGACACGCCGCCTGGATGCCGTTTATCTGCACCGTCTATGGGGTCCACTGATTTTTTTTCTGGTGGTTGTTGCCGTTTTCCAGACGATCTTTGCCGCCGGCCAGCCTCTCTCCAAAATTCTTCAGGACGCGCTCGATTACCTGGGGACCGCCGTTTCTCCCCATGTCCATAACGCACTGATCCGCTCTTTGTTGATTGATGGCGCCTGGAAGGGTGTTTCCTCGGTGCTGGTCTTTCTGCCGCAGATTCTGCTGCTCTTCCTGCTGATCGGGGTACTGGAAGACTCGGGATACCTGGCGCGTGCAGCCGTGATCGCCGACCGCACCATGTCCCGCTTCGGATTGAACGGTAAAGCCTTCATCCCGCTGCTTTCGGCATACGCCTGCGCGGTTCCGGCCATCATGGCGACCCGCACCATCGAGAACAAGCGCGACCGCCTGGCCACCATCATGGTTGCCCCCTTCATGACGTGTTCGGCGCGTCTGCCGGTTTACACCATGGTGATCGCCGCGTTTGTGCCTGACGCGCGTATCGCGGGAGTATTTTTCGGCTCGCGCGCGCTGGCCATGCTGGGGCTCTACGTGATCGGGTTTCTGGCCGCGTTGTTCACCGCGCGCATGCTGAAGTCCTCCATCCTCAAAAGCAAGGATGTTCCCTTCCTGCTGGAGTTGCCGCCCTATCGCTGGCCGACATTGCGCTCGCTTGGAATGCGCCTCCTGGACCGCACTAAAGCCTTCGTCTGGCGCGCTGGAACCGTCATTCTCGCGGTTTCGCTGCTGCTGGCGATTCTGACCAACCTGCCGCTCCATCAGGGACAACCGCCGGCCATTCAGAACAGCATCGCGGGACGCCTCGGTCATTCGCTTGTGCCGGTCATCGCTCCGCTCGGTTTCAACTGGAAGATTGGTGTCGGCTTGCTTACCTCATTAGCCGCGCGCGAGGTCATCGTAGGCACGCTGGGCACGCTCTATGGCGTCGATCCCCAACAGCACGCCATGAACCTGCAACAGGCGCTGCACAGTGATCTCAGCCTGGGAGGCGCGGCTGCGCTGCTCATCTTCTTCGCCTTCGCCATGCAGTGCACCTCGACGCTGGCCGTTGTGCGCCGTGAAACCAACAGTTGGAAGTGGCCCGCGCTTCAATTCACCTACATGACCGTAATGGCTTACGGCGGCGCCTTCATCGCGAAACACCTGGTCGACGCCATCTTCCGATAGATCAGATTCGCGGCGCAAAAAAGCCCACCACTTAGGAAGTGGTGGGCCGCTCACCACCGAGGGGCGAATAACATCCTCGGTTATTGAGCGTGTGATGTGGGAGCCCGGTTCGGCGTTAGCCGAAGAGGCCCAAGATGACGAAATCTTCATCTTGCGGTGTTCGACGCGCTATCTGTACGCTCCGATCCGAAATTGGGGTATACCGGCTCTGGAATCGCTCTTGGTAGCGAAGGTGCGCGCGTTACCGCTTGGGCGGCTTGTGCAGGCGAATGTAGGTCACCTGGGAAAGCAGCCGTTGTGTCAGCGCGCTGTGTGCCTCCGGAGTCAGCGGGGCGTTCCTGTCGTCAGTAGTCATCCGCGGGTTCTCCTCCTGTGCGAAAACTGTAGCTGCGTACCCGACATTACATTCGATAAGCAAGAAGCTGTTCGGGCGCGGAGTGGAGGGATATTTTGTTTCTTGCAGCAAAAGCAACACAAAAGATTCCTCGACTCGCGACGAAAGACGTGTCGCTCGCTCGGAATGACGTTCATCTCTTGGGATACAGCATCTCTGTCACCGCCCTAGGCCTTGAGCACGCCTGAAAGCGCCTGCCCGGTATAGGACTTTTTTACCCGTGCAACCTGCTCCGGCGTTCCCTGGGCGACCAGGCGTCCGCCCTCTTCGCCGCCCTCCGGCCCGAGGTCGATGATCCAGTCGGCGTTGCGGACGACATCGAGATTATGCTCGATGATGATGATGGTGTTGCCAAGATCGGTGAGCCGGTGCAGCACGTCGAGCAGCTTGTTCACGTCCTCGAAGTGCAGGCCGGTGGTTGGCTCGTCGAGCAGGTAGAGCGTGCGCCCTGTCTGGCGCTTGCTGAGCTCGCGCGCCAGCTTGATGCGCTGCGCTTCGCCGCCCGAGAGCGTGACCGAGGACTGGCCAAGGTGTATGTAGCCGAGCCCGACGTCAACCAGTGTCTGCAACTTCTGCCGCGCCTGCGGAATGTTCTCCAATACGCCGAGTGCGTCCGAGATCGGCGTATTCAGCAGGTCCGCAATCGAGTACCCCTTGTACTTCACGGCCAGTGTCTCGCGGTTGTAGCGTTTGCCGCCGCAGACCTCGCAGAGCACGTAGACATCCGGCAGGAAGTTCATCTCGATGCGGCGCTCGCCCTCGCCCTGGCAGGCCTCGCAACGGCCTCCCGACACGTTGAAGGAGAAGCGGCCGGCCTTGTAACCGCGCTCGCGCGACTCCGGAAGCATGGCATAAAGCTCACGGATGTTGGTGAAGGCCCCCGTGTAGGTCGCCGGATTTGAGCGCGGCGTACGCCCGATGGGCGACTGATCGATGCGTATCACCTTGTCGATGTTTTCGCTTCCGCTGATGGCGCGGTGCTTGCCCGGATCTTCGCGCGAACGGTAAAGCTGGCGCGCCAGGGCGCGGTAGAGGATGTCATTCACCAACGTCGACTTGCCGGAGCCGGAGACGCCGGTCACAACCGTCATAACGCCCAACGGAAAGCTGACATCCAGATTCTTCAGGTTGTTCTCGTGTGCCCCGAGGATTGCAATGGCCGCGCCATTGGGCTGCCGGCGCTCGTGACGCACGCCGATCCGCCGCCGTCCGCTGATGTACTGGCCGGTCAGAGATTCGAGCTCATCGGCAATCTGCTCGGGAGTTCCGGCGGCGACAACCTCGCCTCCGTGCCGGCCGGCGCCGGGTCCCAAGTCGATGACGTAATCAGCGCGCCGGATGGTTTCTTCATCGTGCTCCACCACCAGCACGGTGTTGCCCAGATCGCGCAGAGATTCGAGCGATTGCAGCAGGCGGGCGTTGTCGCGGTGATGCAGGCCGATCGAAGGCTCGTCCAACACGTAGAGCACGCCGCGCAGCTTGGAGCCGATCTGCGTCGCCAGCCGGATACGCTGCCCTTCGCCGCCGGAAAGCGTGGCCGCCGAACGATCCAGAGCAATGTAGCCCAGGCCGACATGATTAAGAAAGCCAAGCCTCTCACCGATTTCGCGCAGCACGCGGCCCGCAATCTTCTCTTCGCGTTCGTTCAGGCGGATGGCGGGCACCGCCTCGACGGCTCGCGAAACCGGCAGCGCCGTAAAGTCGGAAATGGACATGCCGTTGACCTTCACGGCAAGGCTCTCGGGCCGCAGGCGCCTGCCCTCGCAGCGAGGACAGGGCGTGGCGGACATGTAGTTCAGCAGCCACTCGCGGTAGCTGTCGGAGTTCGACTCCTCGATCATTTGCCGCAGGAAGGCGAAAACTCCGCGAAAACCGGCGGGGCTGCTTTTCTCCGGTCCGTAGAGGATCAGGTTCTGTGTCGCCGCCGGGAGCTGCTCGAATGGCACCGCCAAGTCAAAGCGATGTACCTCGGCAGCACGCTTCAGCAACGACTGAAGATAGGTAGACCCGCTGCCGGGTCCGAGGCCGCCGTCCAGCAGGGGCTTCGACCAGTCCACCACAATCTTGGCGGGGTCAAAATCATATTTCGAGCCGAGGCCGTTGCACTCCGGGCACGCGCCGTAGATGCTGTTGAAGGAAAACGATCGCGGCTCCAGTTGCGGAACATTGATGCCGCACTCGGGACACGCCATGCGCGAGGAATACAGCCGCTCATCGCCGCCGACGACAGCCACTTGCACCAGCCCTTGCCCGAGCTTCATGGCAACCTCGACGGAATTGGTCAGACGGCGCTCGATTCCGGACTTTAGCAGCAGGCGGTCCACCACCACCTCGATGGTGTGGTTGCGACGCTTGTCGAGGCGGATATCCGCTTCGATGTTGACCAACTCGCCGTCGATGCGGGCGCGCGTAAATCCGTGCTGGGCGAGCTTCTCCAGTTCCTTCTTGAACTCGCCCTTGCGACCCCGCACCAATGGGGCCAACAGCATCACGCGGGTCTGCCCCGTGCCGGATTCGTCATGAGGAACCATTTCCAGCAACCGCGCCACGATCTGGTCAGCCGACTGCCGGGTGATCTCCTTGCCGCACTTTGGGCAGTGGGGCAGCCCTATGGAGGAGTAAAGCAGGCGCAAGTAATCGTAAATCTCAGTAATTGTCCCTACAGTCGAGCGCGGGCTACGGCTGGTAGTCTTTTGTTCAATGGAGATGGCAGGGCTCAGACCGTCGATCGCATCGACGTCGGGCCGTTCCAGTTGGTCCAGAAACTGACGCGCATACGCCGACAGCGTCTCGACATAGCGCCGCTGCCCTTCGGCATAGATGGTGTCGAAGGCCAGCGATGACTTGCCCGAACCGCTGAGCCCGGTGATCACCGTCAGGGAGTTGCGCGGAATCTCAACCGAGATGTTCTTGAGATTGTGCTGGCGCGCGCCGCGCACCGAGATCTTTGTAATTGGCATCCCAAAATAACGCCTCCGGCGCGACCAGCGACACCCACGTTACGTGGTACAGGACCCACAGTTACGTGGACAGTCCGCTGGAAACGTCGGAAAGTGTGGAAGACACTTCGACTCAGGTATCTTAGAAGGCAATAGAGTCAAGCGTCAAACTGAGGCATAACAGAACAAGCAGCGCGCGATCGCCGAAGCGCCGTTGGCAACGGGTTCCCGCAACAGAGCCGCGGAGAATTCGCAACGGGAAATGGTTCAAGGATGCGTGGAACAACCGGAGATTCCAAAATCGGACTTGTTCTCCACAGGCACAAAGGTTTAACGTGAGCTTGATCTTTTCCGAGCATCTTATGTTGTAGGCTCTTGGCTGCGGCTCCCCCGCTGACATTACGAACGGGCTGGAGCGAGCGTATTGATAAAAAGGTTGAGAGACTTGACGACTCTATTTGTTCCACTCGCATTGCTTTTGACCATTGTGCTTTCGATCGCATTTGGAATTGGTGCCGGATATCTGGCGATTGTGGGTATCCTGAATGCCTTCAGCCGTAACCGCGGAGAGCGGAAACCCGCGGCCGCCACTCTTATCTCCACTGCCGGTCCATCCGGCGACTGACCGGGGCTTCGGTCAGATATGCGTCCGCTCGCGCTCCAGGCGCGGGCATGCGGTTCGTTGAACTCGCACGAAATTTCAGCATCGCTAATACTTTACTTTTTTTGAGCGCCCCCACTGAAGTCCCTTGCGCTGCGTCGCAGCCGTTTTTATTCTGACGTGCGCGGAGCACTTTCTGGTCCCGTGTTTGCGCTTCTGAAGAGTGGCTTGGAAGCAAAACAACAATTACACAATAGAAGCACTCACCTAAAGGAGCATTGCATGTCAAAGAAATCAAGATTGATCCGTGGCGTCCTCATCATTCTCGCCTTCTTTGGTGTCCTGAGCGTAGGCGTCCTCATCGGCCAGGAGCACGGGTATCGTCGTCATATGGGTGCGGCCCTGGAGTCGCTCCGGTCCGCCCAGCATTCCATCCACGAGGCAATGAGAGAAAGGGGCGGCCGTCATTCGCAGATGGCCTTGGAGCACATAGAAAGAGCCATACGCGAAGTCCAGGAAGAACTTCATTAGATTGAATTCCGCGGCCAAGGAATAGCACCAGAATCGCAAGGGCTCTCAGCAATTGAGAGCCCTTGGTGCATTACGGCCCGACCGGGCGGCTTTCCATCAGAGCATTACGCTACGAATTGCAGCAAGTCCCCTTGGCGCTTTCCAACTTACGACAACCGGGCGCTTCAGGAAACGGTCTTCACGCTATGATCCGGCCGCAACCCTTGCTTAGCGCGCATCAGCTCCGCTGCCTTCTGCGCGATGTGTTCGGCCGCAACCTCGAACTCCTTCACCAGTTCCCAGGGAGCGCCGGAATCGCCAAAGCGGTCCTTGACGCCGATATAGCCGGCAACCACCGGGATTTTTAGGGACTCGGGATCTTCCAGAATAAGTCCGGCCACGCGCCATGCCAGCGCACCGATCTGGTGCTCTTCAGCGGTAACGATGACCTGAGTCTCGCGAGCGGCGCGCAGAATCGCCCGCCGGTCGATCGGCTTCAAGGTGTGTACGTTCAGGATGCGCGTCTCGTAACCGAACTCCTGTTTCAGCATCCAGGCGGCGCGCATGGCCTCGGGCACCATTGGACCGCAGGCAATGATCGTCAGGTTCTCGTGTTCGTTGCGGTAATCGCTTTCCAGGCAGGTTTCGAAGGCGTCGATGAAGTTCGGCTGCTCGCCGCGGAAACGGATTACATTGGCCTTGCCGAATTCGAAGGGCGTTTGGTCGGTTGTGACGACCGGCGTTGCCTCGCGGGCAAAGCGGATGTATTTCGGTCCGATCACCCCCAGAAGCAGCTTCTGGGTGGCCTTCCTCGTCTCCACGGAGTCGCAGGGAACCACGGCGCTCATGTTGGGCAAGCCGCAGATGGCAAACAGGTCCTCCAGCGCTTGGTGCGTGGCTCCGTCCGGACCTACCGAAACGCCGCCGTGCGCGCCGGCGACCAGGACATTAAAGTTGCCATAGCAAACCGAGACGCGCAGTTGATCGAGGTTGCGAGCCGCCGCGAACGTACCATAGGTGCCCATGACCGGCAGCTTGCCTTCCTTGGCCAGTCCGGCGGCAACCGAGGTCGCCGACTGTTCGGCGATGCCCATGCTCAACCAGCGGCTGGCTCGTTCCGGGTGGCCTTCGTAAAACTCGCTGATCGTGATCGACCCGGAGATGTCCAACCCGAGGCAGACGACACGCGGATCGCCGCCTTCCAGCGAAAGCGCCTTGCCGAAGCCTTTGCGCGTGGGCTCCATCTTCGCCTTCATGTTGTCGCCCGAGTTCCACCAGTAATCGCGTCCGAAGCGCGGCATTTTCGCTGCGAGAGAGACATCGATTTCCTGCTGATAGCGCTGCATGCGCGCAAACATCTCCTCGACCGGGACCTGGCTTTCCACCCCAAGAATCCGCAGCGCTTCATCCAACTCCTTGCGATTCGGCGCCTTTCCGTGCCAGCCGGCGGCGTTCTCCATAAAAGTGACGCCTTTGCCCTTGACGGTTTCCGCCAGGATCAGCAATGGCTTGCCCGACTTGTTTTGCTTGGCCGCCTGCAATGCATCGACGATTTGCGTCATATCATGCCCATCGATTCGCACCACCTGCCAGCCGAAAGCCTCGTATTTGGCGGCGATCGGTTCGACGTTCATAACCGTTTCGGTCTTGCCGTCAATCTGCAGATGGTTGTTGTCCAGAATGGCCACGATGTTGTCGAGCTTATAGTGAGCCGCCTCCATGGCAGCTTCCCAGACTTGTCCCTCCTGCTGCTCGCCATCGCCCATGATGCAGAAGACGGTGTAAGCGCGGCCATCGAGCCGGCCGGCGAGCGCACTGCCCACGGCGACACTCAGCCCTTGCCCTAATGAGCCCGAGGAGCATTCCACGCCCGGCAGCTTCAGCCAGTGCGGATGCCCTTGCAAAAGAGAGCGCAAACGCCGCAGCAGGCCGAGGTCCAGCTTATCGAAGAAGCCGGCGAAGGCCAGTCCCACATAGAGCGCTGGAGCCTTGTGTCCAGCCGACCAGAAGATGCGGTCGCGATCGGCCCAGGAGGGATTCCGCGGGTCATGTTTGGCTATGTGCAGATACAGGGCAGCGGTGATGTCCATCATCGAAAGGGTTCCGCCTGAGTGTCCTGAACCCGCGCAACAAAGTCCCGTGAGGATATAACCGCGCATCAGCGCAGCCGTTTTTTCAAGCTGTTCAACCGAATAATCCTGCGTAACGCTTCCTTTGTTTGAGTCCAATATAGGCACTGCAATCCTCCGCTGGAAGCCCCGCGCAACACCGGCTGAGTTGCTGAAGCGCCGGAAAATGCACTGGGGAAAGACCCAGCCCGGACGAGGTTATGCCCGCGCCAACACCCTTGCAGTGAGGCGCCTCACAAGACACGTGTGATCACGCGCAGACCAGCTCTCTAAGATTGGCGTAGCGGGATGATCCTGTCGGGCGGGATATAGAAGGCTGCGGAAAACTGTTCTCCGCGGTGTCATCCTGAGCGCAGCGAAGGATCTGCTGTTTGCGCGTGCTGAAAAAAAGCAGATCCTTCGGTCGCGCAAAACCGGCGCGGCCTCAGGATGACACTGCTATGAGTTTTTCCGCAGCCTGCTAGCGGCCGAAATTATTCTGCTTCTGAAGTTGTTGTTGCAATTGGAGTTGTTGTTGCTGCTGCTGCTGCAATTGTTGCAAATCGCGCAATAACTGCTCAGGCGTTTTTGGCTGCTGCGGTTGCCCTGGCTGCGGCTGATCCGCGCCTGCGGCGTTCGGCGTCGGCGGCTGCCCGGGAGGAGGCTGGGTTGGCGGATTCGGCACAACGACGGGTTCCCGGTCAGGCGTCTCGTCGGGGGTGTCGTTGTCGTCATTATTCGCCGCCGGGGACGGAGGAGGAGCTGGTCGAGCCGCGGCAGCGGAAGCAGATGGCTGTTCGCGGGAGTTCTGCCGCACGGTCAGCATGACCCGAACGACGGAATTCGGCTGCTGCTGCGAACCAAGCAGAATGTAGTCATAGCGCGAGCCGTTCAGCAGCGACGCCAAGACGTCACGTGGTCCCCCAGGCCCAAGGTTGACGTAAACCCGCTCGCCCGCAAAGCCAGGAGAGTCGATGGATGCACCAGTGGTGTTCTGCACTGCCCGCAGCACGTCGCCTAAGGTGGAATTCTCGGCACGGATACTGAGTAATCCATCACGAAAAGTGACTTGCGGAGGATTGGCCGCTGTCTGAGCCGGCAGAGAGCCGGCTCTCTGGGCGGGCACCGGCTGCTGTCCCGCCGCCGGGAGCGCCGAAGCCCGCGTAGCTGGCGTTTGGCCCGGCAAGGCAGGAGCCAAAGCTGCAAGCAGAATCGAAGCGCATACGAATTTAGCTCTGATCCTCATACTGGAGCGTGGGCAGAATAGGTGTACCCCAAAGCCGGGCTTCACGGGATATACCTTTCGCGAAACTGGCCCACTGGTCAGTCATTCTACACCTGTATCGCCGCGGCGCGTGGCCCGGATTCGATTTCGTCATCGCACGAAACGTGTTTTTTGGGGCGGCCTGCTAGACTAGCTAGTGAGTCGTACTGATCCCCAACTTTATAGGAATTCCCGGCGGCTCCTATAGTGTGCCGTCGCTTACCGAGGTCCCCGGTGGACGCCGAAGGGTTGGGTGTGCCGGGGCGGAGGGCTGAAATCGGTGGTAAAAACTCTGGAATGGACTGACGCGGGCGTGTGCTTCATCGATCAGACGAAGCTGCCAACGGAAGAGGTCTACGTAACCTGCCGGACTTATCAGGAAGTCGCCGAAGCAATTCGGACGATGATCGTGCGCGGCGCCCCCGCGATTGGAGTGGCGGCGGCGATGGGGATAGCCCTCGGCGCGCGCGATCTCGAGGCCTCCGATATCGCGGAGTTTCGCAACGGATTCGGGCAGATTTGCCGTGCTCTGGGCAAAACCCGTCCCACCGCGGTCAACCTGTTCTGGGCCATCCGCCGCATGCAGCGCTGTTTCGAAGCGCTGATCGGAAACCCCATACCGCAGGTCAAACTGGGATTGATTGCCGAAGCTCAGCGCATGCATGACGAAGACATCGCAGCCAACCAGGCGATGGGCCGTTTTGGCGCTTCGCTGCTGCCTGACAGCGGCGGCGTGCTCACCCATTGCAACGCGGGCGCGCTTGCCACCGCGGGTTATGGAACCGCTCTGGGTGTGATCCGGGCCGCGGTCGAGGCCGGAAAACAGTTACACGTGTACGCCGACGAAACCCGTCCCTTCCTGCAAGGTGCCCGGCTAACCGCCTGGGAGCTGATGAAAGACGGCATTCCGACCACGCTCATCTGCGACAACATGGCTGGCGTCATGATGGCGCAGGGCAAAGTCCAGGCGGTGATCGTGGGCGCCGACCGCATCGCCGCCAATGGCGACACGGCGAACAAGATTGGCACTTATTCGGTCGCCATTCTGGCGCACGAGCATCACATCCCCTTTTACGTCGCCGCGCCTTTTTCCACCGTGGACATGGAGACGCCGGATGGATCGCGCATTCCCATCGAACAGCGCGCGGCCAGCGAAGTTACGCACATCGGCGGACGGCAGATGGCGCCGGACTCCGTGCTGATCGAAAATCCGGCATTCGACGTCACGCCGTCCCGCTACATAGCGGCGATCATCACCGAACGGGGCCTTGCCCAAGCGCCTTACGTGGAATCGCTGCGCGCGCTGTCAACGGCGTCCGCTGGTGTTGGGCAAAGGTGAGAAAAGCGTGGTTTGGCGGGCTTGATGAGTCGTCGCATGCTCCGGGCGGATGCCAACACGGGGTTCCCGGCAAACGCTTTGGCGTTTGCCGGGGTGACATCCAAGCCCGGCAGTGATGCTCAGGGGTATACAGACTGTGGAATTGCTCTAGCCTCCAGCACTCGCTGGGAGTCCGGCGGCCGGTTAATTCTCTTCGCTCTGTGAACGCAGAATCTCGCGGATTTCACGATTGATGCGTGCCGCATCGCGAGAAGCAGTGTCGATGAGCTCGACCCATTTCTTGTTGGTGTCGTCCAGCTTGGCCTGACTCAGCAGGTAGGAAGCCTGCATGATGGTCTCGATAGAGTTGCTCAAATCGTGTGCCAAGGTGCGCAGGCTCTTGCTGATCGCAAGCGGAATTCGTGGAACACTCCCCATCCCAGGCTCAGGTGTCATTACTCCCTCTCGTAAAGCCGCGCTCTCTGCTAGAGCGGTTTCAGAATAGGTGTATCCCGGAGCTATCAACCTTCACGGAATAGACCTTTTGCGAAACTGGCCTAAGGTTAAGCATAGCAGCACTCGTCCGCTAATGCTTGGACGCGGACGCTTACGGCTGTGGTTGTGCCCGCCCGTTTTTCCAACTCAATGCGATACCAATATAAGGTAATCAGCTACTTAGCGCAAAAACCTGAATTGCGGAGACTCTTTTGGCCTTGGACGGCCTGCTGAAACGGGCTCTTTCCGAAGCTAGCGCGGTTCCACAGTAGGTATGTCCCGACATATCAGACTGTCATGGCGAGCGAAGTCGAGCCACCTTTTGTTCCTTACTGCTGAAAGACAAAGGATGGCTCCGCTTCGCGCCCGAACAGCTTCTTGCTTCTTGAACGTAATGCCGGGTACGCAGCCTGGCTGCTCCGGCCACTGGCGCTCGGCGCTCCGGGCGCCATGACATTCCCTTGGGATTTTTGGATATACCAATACGGGATGCTGTAGCGCTGTTCGCCCTTACGGCGGCCTGCGCGGGGCAAAAAAAAGCAGCCTCGCGGCTGCTCTAATTCTCCGTTGTTTTTGGGTTATTTTGGAGCTTTTTCGAAGCGTTTGTTCACTTCGCTCCAGTTCACTACGTTCCACCATGCTTTGAGGTATTCGGCTCTCCGGTTCTGGTATTTGAGGTAATACGCGTGCTCCCAAACATCGTTTCCCATGACCGGATAGAGGCCCTGCGAGAGCGGGCTGTCCTGGTTGGGCGTACTGATGACCTGCAAACCGCCCGAACCGCTGACCAGCCAGGCCCAACCGCTGCCGAACTGCTTTGCGCCGGCATCGTTGAACTTCTCCTGGAATGCCGCAAAGTCACCGAAGGTTTTTTTGATGGCGTCGGCGATCGCGCCCGTGGGCGCCCCGCCCGCCTTCGGTCCCATGATCGTCCAGAACATCGAGTGGTTCACATGGCCACCGCCGTGATTGCGAACGGCGGTGCGAATTGCCTCGGGAACGCTGTTGAGGTTCTTGAGAATCTCCTCGGCGCCTTTGCTCTTTAGCTCGGGAGCCTTTTCCAGAGCCGCGTTGAAGTTGTCAACGTAAGCCTGGTGGTGCTTGTCATGATGCAGGTGCATCGTCTGCGCGTCGATGTACGGCTCGAGCGCCTCGTACGCGTACGGCAACGCGGGAACTTCGAAGGCCATTCTTTCCTCCAACAAATCTCCGTAGAACTTCAAGATGGATGCGTGGGGTTCTACTCGGGTCACAAATACTTTGTTCAGCGAGAGCCCCTATGCCCCAATCAACGCAACCCGTTTCGCTGGGCCGCGCGGCGTGTTCCTGACTGGGCGGTCGCGAATACTGGAAACGCCTTGCATCCAGATGCATGCCACGCGGCCCGGGTGCGCCCGGCCAACCCAACAACGGTAAAAGCGGCTGTTATGGGGACCCCAAAGCGCGCGATTGAGTGAGTCGTCGCGCGGCCTGCCGCATCAAAATCCAGTAGCTCGCAAGTGGGAAGACTCAATTGCAGACGACTTTTGCCACTTTCAATGGGAGACAAATCCCCGTCGATGTTTTCACGCCGGGCGCCGAAGGACGCTTCCCCATCGTCTGTGCTCTTCATGGCTCCGGAGGGCTGCACAACGCGGGGGCGCTACAGGTCGGAGAACTGCTGGCAAGCCAGGGATTCTGCGTCTTTGTTCCACACTATTTCGCCGCCACAGATACCCAATGGGCGGATGTGACTACCATCTGGCGGGAGTTTCCCAACTGGCTGCGGGTGGTTTCAGATTTGCTGGATTTCGCGGAGAAGCATCCGAAGGCCGACCCCGGCCGTATTGGACTTATCGGCTTTTCGCTCGGGGCATACCTGTCGCTGGCGTTGGGGTCGCAGCAGCAGCGCATCAAGGCCATTGTCGATTTCTTCGGCGGGCTGAGCGATTACTTCATCGAGCGGCTCACGCAACTGGCTCCGGTGCTGATTCTGCACGGCGAAGCCGACAAGGTCGTGCCGGTGAGCGAAGCGCACAAAGTCGCCCAAACCCTCGAGCAGCGCGGTCTGCCTTACGAAATGAAGCTCTACAGAAACGCGGGACACGGCTTTCACGGCCTTGAGATGTTGGACGCCGGCCAGCGAGCCTACAAATTCCTGAAAAAGCACCTCGCAAACGGCCAAAGAGGTTGAGAAGCGGACAGCCTCCGGTGACAACTTGGCTTCTCTTTCGAAGGACAATCTTGCCCGCGCGAGGCAGGCAAAGTATTCTCAACTCCTGAACTGCTGAAAGGAACCGGGAAGTATGTGGCGTTTGTTCCTTGTCGCCGTGCTGTTGGCGTTGCCAACGCTCGCCTGGTGCGAAAACGCTGAAGCGGCCGATCCCGAGCTCATAGTTCACCGGGCGTTGTTCCAGATTTCGAAAGGCGCCTACAACGCGGAAGATGAAAAACAGGTACGCCGGCTCGGAGATGCCGCGTCGGTAGCCTTCACCAAAGAGATTGGCAACCGGCAGATGAAGTGGACCGACATCGAGAACTTCTTGTTCCTGGTCCACGAAGCTTTTGCCACGCCATCCACAATCCAGAACCCGCGTGATCGCAAGCCAAAGACGAGCTTGTTCGTGCTTCAGACTTTGAATCACCTGCCCTTGACGGACGAACTCAAGCGATCCATCGCGGATACAAAGGTTTTCCTGGAGGGGCGGCAATAGTCGCGGTGCTGAGGCTGGTGGACGATTCGAAATCCATCGCTCCCGCTGGCTATGCGACTGTCTTTTCTCCGCTGGTAAAAAGCTCCATCTCCTTCAGAGTTGCACTGATGATCAGCTCCGGCTCGGTTGCCGCCTGCACTTCTTCGGGCCGCAATCCCGGCGCGATTTCTTCCAGCACGAGCCCTCGCCCGCGAACCACCTTGATGTAACCCATCTCTGTCACAATCGTGTCCACGACGCCGAGACCGGTGATCGGGAGCCCACAGCGTTTCAGAATCTTCGGGCGGCCATCCTTCGCAGTATGTTCCATGGCGACGATTACGCGTCTGGCGCCGGCGACCAGGTCCATGGCCCCGCCCATGCCTTTGACCATCTTGCCCGGAATCATCCAGTTCGCCAGGTTGCCTTCCTCATCCACTTCCATGGCGCCAAGCACGCTCAGGTTGACGTGCCCGCCGCGAATCATGGCAAACGATTCGGCGCTGGAGAAATAAGCGGTCCCCGGAATCTGCGTGACCGTCTCCTTCCCGGCGTTGATCAGGTCCGGATCTTCCGTGCCCGCGACCGGGTAGGGTCCTATGCCCAGCATCCCGTTCTCGCTTTGCAGGACGACATCCATTCCCGGTGGCACATGGTTGGCGACCAGCGTCGGCATGCCGATGCCGAGGTTCACATAGAAGCCGTCGCGCAACTCGCGGGCGATGCGCCGCACGATGAATTCCCGCTTGACTGCGTCCTGTTCCTTACCAGTTTTCGTGGCCATATTTGTCCTCGCGTTGAAACCTGTTCCCAGATGGTGCCCGGAAGCTCAGGCAGCCGTCTTTCTGACCGTCCTGCGCTCGATCCGCTTTTCTTCTCCAGCCGCCTGGAAGATGCGCCGCACATAAATGCTGGGAGTGTGTATCTGCTCCGCTGGAATTTCGCCGGGCTCGACCAGCTCTTCCACTTCGGCAATGGTGACTCCGCCGGCGGTTGCGATCATCGGGTTGAAGTTCTGCGCTGTTTTGCGGTAGACGAGGTTCCCCCACCTATCGCCTTTCCAGGCCTTCACCAGCGAGAAGTCGGCTTTCAGCCAGCGCTCCATAACGTAGCTTCGGCCCTCGAACTCATGGGTTTCCTTGCCTTCGGCAACCACGGTCCCGACGCCCGTCGGGGTATAAAACGCCGGAATCCCGGCGCCCCCGGCGCGAATGCGCTCGGCAAGCGTGCCTTGCGGAATCAGTTCCAGTTCGAGTTTGCCGGCCAGCACCATCTCTTCGAAAAGCCGGTTCTCGCCTACGTAGCTGCCCTTGTGACTGCGAATCTGCCCTTTCTGAAGCAGCAGGCCCAGTCCGAAGTCATCCACGCCCATGTTGTTGCTGATGGTGTTGAGATTCCTGACGCCTTTCTCCACCAAAGCGGCGATCAGGTTTTCGGGAATTCCGCACAAGCCGAACCCGCCAACCATCAACGTAGCACCATCCTCAATGTCAAAGATCGCCTCTTTGGCATTGGCGAATACCTTATCCATGTATGCCCCCCACCAAGCGGAAACCGCGCAACAAACTCTATATGAACTTAAAGGCAGCCGCAACTCCGTCGATGCCTGTGCTGCGCGAATTCCCGCGAAATGTATGTTGAAGAGAAGCCGGGCTTTCCCGCCCGGGGCGGCAATTCCGTGCCACGCCAATCTTGAAAAGCTCAGGTGAAGCGGGGGACTGGGGCGAATCAGCGCCCGTACTTTTCGATCCATTCGTCTTGCCGGCGTTCGAGTTCCAGGTCGATCCAGCCGATGTAGGAACGACCGTCCCGGGCTTTGCCGATCCAAACGCGGGTCGTGGGCTCGATCCGGGCGTCACCCTGCTTGCTAAAAGTGATGCCGGCCTCGCGACCCAGCGAGGAGCGCAGCGCCTCCAGGTCCGTTGGGTAAAACAGAGTCGTCATCAGCCGGTCATTATAGAAAGTCATCACCAGCTCGCCGCTGGCGCCGAATCTCGCAAAGCCCTGGCGCGAGATAGTCAATATCCTGAACGGCGGCCTTTGGTCGCTCGTCAGCGGGCGCCGATCCTCAAGAACATCCCAATCGCCGGGCTTGAGATTCAACTCGCGCTGCACTTTTTGCTGGCTGTACCCGCTGTAGAGCGGCGGTAGCAGCTTGGTAGGCTTCGGTTCGTCTTTTCCCCGGCAGCCGGAAACGAATAGCAAGGCCAGCAAGGCGAGCGCGAGGGCCGGGGCGAATGAGAATTCGCGGCGCGGAGGCGACACTGTTCGATGGAGGCTCACGGCGGCAGTATAACTCTGCCCCAGCCCGCGCAGCTACGGCGCGTGCCGGGAACCCCGCGCCTGGCAAGGTCATCGGCACGCGGAAGTGAGGGACCTATCAGTGCTTCTGCGCGGTTGCCGTGGAAGGGATGGATTCGACTTTGGGGGCCGGGAGAACGTAGATCAGCTCGCCCGGTTTCGCATACTTCAATTGCTCACGGGCTTCCTTCTCGATTGCCTGCGGATTTGTCTTGAGGGAGTTGACACGCTGCCGCAGCCTTTCGTTCTCCGCCTGCGCCTGTTGCACTTCCTGTTGCAGATGCTTGTACTCATTCACCTTCTGCCGGTAGGCCATCATGCCGTTTGCGCCGAACATAACGTGATAAAACAGCCACCCGGCAAACACAGCCACGCAGCCCGTCGCCAGCCATTGCCGGCGCGAGCACAAGCCTCGGGCGATTGCGCGCAAAAAAATCATTCCAGCCTTGCGAATCTCGTCTAGAGCAGTTTAGGAATTAGTGTATCCCGCGTTCACCGCCGGGCTGAAAAACGCCCGGCTGCTTCGACGACTACACCTTTCGCTAAAATGGTCTAGCCCTGAAACACCCACTGTTTGGCGGCCGCGCTCAGCTTCTCGAGGTCGCTCTCGCTGCGCGCTTCGGTGTAAATGCGCACAACCGGTTCGGTCCCGCTCAAGCGATAGCAGACCCAGGAACCATCTTCGAGCACCAGTTTCAAGCCGTCCGTGCGCACCACTTGCGCAACTTTTTTCGATGCGAACTCGCGCGGCTGTGCCTGCAACCTTTCAGTGAACTTCGCCTTCACCTCATCCGTCAAGCGGAAGTTCTCACGCAACGGATAAAAGGAACCAACTTTGGCAAACAGAGCCCGCAGTTGCTCCTGCAAGGATTTTCCCAGCGTGGCCACCATCTCGCAGCATAGCAGCCCGGCCAGCACCCCATCCTTTTCCGGAACGTGGTAGCGGATCGAGAGGCCCGCGCTCTCCTCGCCGCCAATCGCGATCTTGTCCTGCTTGATCAGTTCGCCGATGTACTTGAAGCCCACGGGCGTCTCGTGCAACTCCACCTTATGATGCCCGGCCAGGGCATTGACGAGATTCGTGGTCGCAACCGATTTGGCCACGCCGTTTCTCCAGCCGCGACTCGCCACCAGATAGTCGAACAGCAACGCGATCACGTAATTCGGCGACATATACGTGCCGTCTTCATCGACAATGCCGAAGCGGTCGGCATCGCCGTCGGTGGCAATCCCTATGCGCGCTCCGCTCTGGCGCATCTTGTCGCGCAGATCGTTCAGCAAGTGCCCATCGGGCTCCGGGGCGTGCCCGCCGAACAGCACGTCGCGGTAGTCATGAACCGTCGCGACCGCAATTCCGTTGGCGCGCAGCAGTTCGTCGCTGTAACCGCGTGCCGCGCCCCAGAGCGGATCGAAGCAGACCTTCAGCCCCGCCTTCCTGATTGCCGCAAAGTCGATAACCCCCTGCAAGCGTTTCAGGTAATCGCTCTTGATTTCAATTTCTTCGCGCTTCGCTCCGCCGCCATTGCCCTTCGCCATGCCGGCCTGGTCCGCGGCGGCCACTTCGGCCTCGATCCGGTTGGTCACTTCCGGTAACGCGGGAGCGCCGTCCGGGGTCGAGAACTTGATGCCGTTGTACTCCGGCGGGTTATGGCTGGCGGTGAAATTGATGCCGCCGTCGGCCTGGCGGGAGATGATCGCCCAGGCAATCGTCGGGGTCGGCGCCGCCTCCGCGACGACAAGCGGCTGTATTCCGTGGCTGCGCAAGACCTCGCTCGCCAGCTCCACGAAGCTCTCGCCAAGGAATCGCGGGTCCCGGCCGACGATGATCCGGGCCGCTTGCGGCTTCACGCTGGAAACGTACCGTGCAATCCCCGTAACTGCCCGCCGGACATTATGAAAGGTGAACTCATCGGCCATTACCGCCCGCCAACCAGAAGTGCCAAACTTGATCTGAGTAGCCATCACTGGACCCCCGCGCACCGCCCTTGAAGATTGACGTCAGGCCAGATGATGTTACACGCGACCCCAGGAAGAATTCAAAAATGCGCACGGCCGGGCCTCCGCCGGCGTCCTTGCCGGTGGGGTGGTCAGGCGAGCGGCTGGGTTGCGCCAATTCACCACTGGAGTAGATAATGCGTCCATGACGGACAAGCGGCTGGTGCTCTCGACCTGCGGCTCTCATGAGGTGGCAACGAAAATTGCGCGCGCTCTGGTCGATGGACAGGTCGCTGCCTGCGTCAACATCCTCGGTCCGATGGAATCCGTTTATCGCTGGAAAGGCAGAGTGGAGACCAGCCAGGAGTTCCTGCTGCTGATCAAGACTACGGCTGAAAACTTCGAGCGCCTCTGCGCCGAGATCCGCCGGCTGAATTCCTACGAGCTTCCCGAGGTGCTTCAGTTCACCGTGGAGGCGGGACTGGAAGCCTACCTGGACTGGATCGGCGACTCCGTCACCGGAACTCTACCCTGAGCGCTAAGTAGCGACCCATCGACCCAAACGCACGCACTCGTACAGGTAGTAGCGGATTGCTCAATCGGTGAGCGGTATCTGGAACTCATTTCTCCGGACGCACCGCCCGGAGATTCAAACGCACATAGTCGATCAAAAAAGGCGGCGCATCCTCGCCCGCCTGTTTGATGAGCCGGTTCATGAACTCCCGTTGCAGTTTCTCGTCGAGTCTCGCCAGATAATTTCGCGCGATCACGCTGGCAAAAAACGAGCCAAATGAATCGGGGTCGGGGAAGCTGACCGGCGATGGCCAGCTCTCAACCTCAATGGACGCGAACCCGGCGCGTTTCAGCCGTTCCATGGTTTGCCTGGTGTCCGGAAAGTGAAACTCCTCGACCCAATCGCGAATATGGGTTACGAACGGGAGTTCGCCGGCGAGCACCGCCATGCGCCGCCGCCAGCGCTCAATGTTGCCCTGGCCGCCAAACTGCGCCACCAGCCAGCCTCCCGGACGCAGCATCTGGAACAGATTCGAGAATAGCCGGGCGTGATCCGGTATCCAGTGGAAGGTAGCCGTGCTGAAAACTCCATCGACTATTTCGTCAAGTTCCAGGGCTCCCAAGTCTGCCTGCACGAAGCGCAAGCGGTTGCCGACTCGCGGGCGCAGGAACTCGCGGGCGGCGGCGAGCATGTTCTCCGAGACGTCGACGGCGATCACCCGCCCTTCGGGCAGCCGCTTCATCAACTCGGCTGTAAGCCTGCCGGTGCCGCAGCCTGCGTCCAAGACGGTTTCATCGCCGCGCAACTCCAACCGCGAAAGAATCTGCCGGCCCCACTGAAACTGCGGGTCGGAAAGACGATGGTAGGCAGCGGCATCCCACTCGCCGGGCTTGGTTTGGCCGGAACTCATGAATGGATCATCTCCCTGAACGCCCGGCTGCTTCGCGGAATACACCTTCCACGAATCCGGTCCGGTCGGAGGCCTTCAACTTTGAAGTTCAAAGGTTACGCAAAGGCTGCGGCAGGGTCAAATCCGCACGCTTTTCCGCGCAGAAAAAAGCCCAGAAGGTTCCTGGGCTCGAAGTCAGAGTTCTGAAATCCGTGGCGCTCAACCGAGGTCAGCGTGCAGCCCGCCGCGCTTCATTGGCGTAGTAGCCGCTCCGCGTGCGCACCTGCAAACGCTTGTAAGCCGTCGAGTGCACTTCCACCTTTACGGTGCGGTATCCGCCGGCGCGCTGCGGGTTGGAAGGCTTGTAGCCAATAATGTACTGATTACGAATATCGTGCGCTACCTGGCGGCTGATCTCATCGACCTCGGTGAGGTCCTTCGGGAAGAAGGCAACGCCACCGGTTTGCTCGGCCAGAGTATGCAACGCACGGCGAGCGCGCTTCTCGCGCTCGCTGCCGAGAATGCCGATCGTATAGATTGTCGGCCCGCCATCGACGGCAACCTTGCGAACAGCCTGTTCCAAGGTGTCCATGCTTGCCGTATCCTCGCCATCGGTCACCACCAGCAGCACCTTCTTCTGGTCCGGCGGCGCGGTCTTCGTCAGGTGATCGGCCGATGCCACGACAGCGTCGTAGAGCGCCGTGCCCCCGCGTGCATCGAGGTGATTGAGCGCATCCTTCAGCAGGTTGATGTTGTCCGTATAGTCCTGATCCAGATACGGCGTCTGGTTGAAGTTAACAATGAAAACCTGGTCCTTCGGGTTACTGGCCCTCACCAGATTCAGAGCCGCCTGGTTCACCGCCGGACGCTTGTCCCGCATGGAACCGGAATTGTCGACCAGGATTCCGAGCGCGACCGGCACATCGCCTTGCCGAAAGGACGTAATCTTTTGCGGCTGGCCATTTTCAAATACGACGAAGTCCGCTCGGTTCAGATTGGTCACCGGGTGCTGCCGGTCATCGACCACCGTGGCGTGCAGCGTGACTTCTTCCACTTCTTTCTTGAAAACGAAAACTCCGCCCTCCTGGCTATTGGGAGCCTGTCCCTGTTGCGGAACCTCGACCGTGTCGCCGGGCTGATTGAGGGGCGGATTCTCGGGGACAGTGGAATCCTCCGGCGCGGACACCGCTGGCGGAGGCACAGGCGTGGAATTTCCCTGCCCGGCATTGGTGGACTGCTGCGGCGCTCCGGTTGCCGGCATCATCGCCCAGAGGATGAGGCACAGCAATAACGCCAGGGGAACGGTTTTATTCATTCGGAGCATAATAGCCTGTTCTCGCGTAGACCGTAAGGGATGGGACCCCTTTCGGAAGCTGAAGCTTTACTTTGATTCTGCGCCACTTTCCATCATGCGCTGTATTAGTTGGACGGTATCCGAGCACATATTGGTTGCGCAGCTCCGCTCCAATCTTCGTTGCCGTGGTGCCAAGTTGGTTCGGATTATCGATGGTAAACATCCGTCCGCCGGTTACTTCCGCCACGTCTGACAGCAGCAGCGGCCCCTCCCGCTCCTCCGGCGTCTGCGGAATGAGGGAAAAGATCCCGACTGCATAAATCTGAACATCCGCCTCCCTCACCAGCGATTTGATCTCTCCCTCCGTGTAACGGCTGTGATTGTCGCCGCCGTCGGAGATGATCAGCAAAGCCTTTCTCTGATACTTTGCCTGCCGCATCATGGAGACCCCGAGATAAATCGCATCCAGCAGCGCCGTGCGGCCCTTTGGCCGGGTGAACACCAGCTTACTCTGTATGTCTTCCACCGACTGCGTAAAATCGGAGAGAACTTGGGGCGCGTCGCTGAAGGTGATCAGGAAGAACTCATCCTCGGGGTTTGCGGTCTTGAAGAACTCGACCACGGCCTCCCGCGCCTGCTTGATCTTGCTTTCCATGCTGCCGCTGACGTCGAAAATCACCCCAAGCGAGATCGGAGCGTCTTCGCTGGAAAAATACTTGATTTCCTGCCGCTGGCCGTTGTCGAACAGGACAAAATGGTCCTTTTCGAGCCCTGTCACCAGCCGGTTCATGGGATCGATAATGGTTGCCGGAACCAGCACAAGGTCCACATCCACCAAGATTGGCTTGGTGTAGGCCTTCAGCGAAGCGTCTGGCGATGAAACCTCGGCCGTGGGAGGTGGCGCCGTATCGGTCACCTTCGGGTTCTTCGCCTCAGGCGCAACCCGCGGGCGGACATGCACTTCGTCAAACCACGGCTCCGGCTCTGGATTGGCGACGCCATCGCCTGTCCCGGGAGGCTGCGGAAGGGCAATAGCACCAGCCGAATCAGGCGCCACCTGGGCGACGGCCGCCAGCCCAAGCAGGGTGCAGGCCAATGCCAGCCATATCATCAAGATCCGGACCCCGCGGTTCATACTTCCCTCGGTTCGGGCTGGGACCATCATTGCAAGCCGCTCCCAGGTCGTATCAAGCGGCGGAAAAGCGAGTTCTGACAATTATCGATGTTCCTCGAGGCTGGTTGGTTTGCTTTTGTAACTGCTACAATCAGCTCAGCTTCCGCAAATATCCAGCAAACAAGTTGCCCCTTTTGCAAGCGGAGCATGAAGTCACAATGGCGAAGAAGATCACCCCTCCAAGGGCGGCAATCTCCGGCTCCAAAGGGCCTGGATTGCAGCTTTCCGCGCCTGAATTCGCTCATCTGCCATACGCCGTTACGTCCGATAATGCGTACCTCTACGAGCAGGTTCCGCGGGTTGATCCTCCAGCCGACGCCTATGGTGATCCGGGCGAGCCCGATAGACCTCCGGGACAACCAACCCTTCGTGGCGTGATCACCACACTGGATATTGGAACCTTAGAGCGTCGTGTGGCACGTTTTCAACAAACGGATGCGGCTGAGTTCGCAGTGCGGTCTGCTGAATTGGATGCGGCCGGCGGGCAGATTGAGCCGCTTCCTCTGCTGGCGGACATTTCTTTTCCAACGCTCCAGATCAGCACGGCCCCATCGCTGGAGGCTGCCGGAGAGAGCGTGCTTAATCGCTTGTGGCGGCTTCCCCCCGGCGGCCGCGATGAGTTTCGTTCGATATTGACGAACTGCAAACTCACGGTGGCGGGCAGCGAAGGCCTTTGGGAAGCCCTGCTGCACTACCATGCATCGGGTTCGCGAACCAGTAGGGCCTTTTCAGAGCCGAGAGTATTGGTACTGGTCATCTCTCGCCAGCAGAGCGCTGAAATTCTTCGACCGGTTCACCGCGTCGTCCGCAATCTGCCTGGCTTTCAGGCTGGCGAAATGGTGCGCGCCGCGCGCGAGAATTTCTTTTTTGAAGACGTGACCCGTGCCATGCCGAGACTCGACGGCTGCGGACCCCACTTCAACCCCGAAACCGCCAGGGAGCTGCTGAGACCGGTCCATCCAGGCGAGGTAACCATGCTGGCGATTACGGCTCACAGCAGTTTCCGCCTGCACTCGGAAGCGGGGTGGGCCGATACCCTCCTGGCCCACGTAAGCCCCAAACTGCGGGAGTGCGCCAGCGTTCAACTGCACGAAATCATTCTGGATCGCCGCTTGGGAGTTCCCTATCGCACGAGGCATGACGGGCTGCAAGAAGCCTCCGATCATGTGGTGTACGAAAGCGACATGACCGCGGCCGTGAGGGCAGTGGCCGACGGGGCGAATGCCGCCTTCGTGATGGGCGTTGCGAATTCGGACGTGGTGCTGGACATCGCCAGCCGGAGAGAAATGTTACCAGCCCGATCGGCAGAGCTCGACTTGAGTCTGCAAGGTTTAGTGAAATATGTGGTTGCCGACTAGAGCTGGTTGCATTAATTCGCTCTGGAAGAAACGAGAGTCTCCTCAGGGGCTAAAGCCCGCGCCATCACCGGCTTTGGACGGCGCGGCTCAAGGCACCCCAGCAAGCCAAATACAGGCTTGCCGGGGACCCCGCAAAGCCGCGCCCCTTCAAAGAAATATCTATGCACCCAGTTCTAGACCAGTTTTGCGAAGGACCGGGTGGCGCGCGCGTGTGCTGATCGCGGCACTGCTTGTCACCTGGCTGGCTAACTTGCTGGCCCAGCCTACAGAGTCGGAAAGGCAACTGCGCATCTTTGCCTCGCAGACCACCTACGTGGTGCCAATCGTCGAGCACAACGGCACACCGTATGTCGGGCTGTTCGAGGTGCTGGAACCGCTCGGGCGTGTCGAGTCGCACTCCGATAAACAGAAGTGGAAGCTGAAATTCACGGCCGCTTCGTCGCGCTCGGTTGAAGTGGAATTCACCCAAGGGGAGGCCAGAGGCAAACTCGCCGGCGTGGGTTACGACTTGCCCGCCGAGTTTGTGCTGCTTGGCGGCAGAGGCTTTGTGCCGGTAACTACGTTGGGCGGCATGTTGCCGCGCATATTGTCGCAACAGGTGCAACTGCATCCGGGCAACCGTCTGCTGATCGGGGCCCTCGGGTTCAGCTTCACTCAGCAGGTGCGGCAGAATCCCCCCGGCCTGGTCCTTACCTTCCCGTCGGCGGTGAATCCGATGATCGCGACGGAGCCGGGGCGCATCCGGCTGACGTTCACGCGCGAACCGGTGATTCGCCCGGCGGACGGCGGCGCGCAGAAGTTCTCCGACCCGGTTTTCCAGTCGAGCAGCGTTGCAGCCTCCAATGGCGCGTTGCAATTGACGGTCAATGTGGCAAGCCCGATGATGGCAAGCTTCTCCGACGGCGGCAAAACCATTACTATTTCCCCGCTTCCACCGCCGGCAAGCGCGGAGGTGAAGCCTCCACCGCAGAACGCGGCTCCACAAGACGGCTCAGCGCAGCCAATCGCCACACCGGCGGCGCCGTTGCCGCCCAAGCCGGTCGTGGTGATCGACGCCGCACATGGCGGGAGCGACCACGGAGCGATGCTCGCGGAAAACGTTCCCGAAAAAGATCTGACCTTATCCCTGGCTCGGCTCATCCAGCACGATCTTGAAGCGCACGGAGTGGCGACCCACATGGTGCGCACGGGCGACAGCGATCTCGATACTGACCAGCGCGCCGCTGCCGCCAACTCCGCCCATATTCTTGCCTACATCGCGATTCATGCCGCCAGCGAGGGACATGGGGTTCGCCTGTATACGGCGCTTCTGCCGGCTTCCGCGCAGCCGCCCACGCGCAAACAGTTTCTGGCATGGGCGACCGCCCAATCCAACTGGCTCGACCTGAGCGGCAGCCTCGCCGGCTCGGTTGCGGCGGAGCTCAATCAGCGCAACATTGTGGTGCACGCCTTCGCCTCTCCCTTGCGCCCGCTCAATAACATCTGGGCTCCGGCCGTCGGGCTTGAGGTGACGCCACCGGAGGGGGAGAAGGACATCAAGTCCGGCGCATATCTGCACACCATCTCCGCCGCGGTTGCGGCAGGAATCGTGGCCGTGCGCTACAAGCTGGAGGCTGCGCGATGATCTCACGCCGCCTGCAGATTATTCTCGCCGTGCTCGTCTTTTCCGCGCTGGCGCTCGGTTATTATGCATTGCGCTTGAAGCGCCGCGCCGAAGCTTTGCAAACTGCGATTCTGGATACCCGTCCCATGACTCCGCCCGTCTCCGGGCTGCCCGAAGTGGTGCGGATGTTCGTGGCCGACGATCGCGATGGAACCATCCACGAACGGCAGGTTTCAATGGTGCTGCCCACCTCGCCTTCAAGCCGGGGTCTGACGCTGCTTCGCGTCCTGATCGCCAGCTACCTGGAAAGTGCGTCCACCCACAAACTCGGCGATGGAGCGGACATTCGCGGCGTTTACTTCGTGAATGACACGCTGGCCGTGGTGGACGCTAATGCGGAGTTTGCCGATAAACACCGTTCCGGGGCGCTCGTCGAAGAGCTGACCATCGCCTCTTTTGTGCAGACTTTATCCGCCGCATTCCCGAAGTTGACCCAGGTAAAGTTTCTGGTGGACGGCAAGGAGCGCGAGACGCTGGCCGGACACGCCGATCTGAAGGCCGTCTATGATGTAGCTGCGGTGAACCAGTTGGTGCGGGAGATGCAGTGAGCACGCCATTTATATTCAGTAGGCTTTGCCTCCATTGGCGGTGAACCAGTTGGTGCGGGAGATGCAGTGAGCACGCCATTTATATTCAGTAGGCTTTGCCTCCATTGGCGGTGAACCAGTTGGTGCGGGAGATGCAGTGAGCACGCCATCGGCATTTAGGCTCCGCTGGCGGTGAATCAACTGGAAAGGACCAGAGATACTGTATCCTTCGCTACGGGTGTCATCGTGAGGAGGTTCGCCGCTTTTACGAACCGACGTGACGATCTATGCATTTCACCGAGCGCCACCCGAAGGCCGGGAAAAGCGTCGCCGAGTTCCTTCGCTGCGCTCAGGATTTCGCCTGCGGGCTCAGACGCCCGCAAAACGGCTCAACCTCAGGGTGACACGCTGAAATAATCGCTCTTGGGATACACCAACCCTAACGCCGCTCTGGTACGGGAGATGCAGTGAACATGCCGGTGGAAAATTCGCGAGCCTCGGAAGTGCCCGCCGACATTGCGGAGGCGGCGGCCCACCACGACGGCAGGCCCAGGATCGCGGTTTTCGATTCCGGCTTTGGCGGACTGACCGTACTGCGTTCCATAGTTTCGCTGGTGCCGAACGCAAGCTACCTTTATTTTGGGGATTCAGCCAGGCTGCCTTATGGCAACAAGTCTCGCGAAACCGTCGCGCGCTATACGGTGCAGGCCGCGCAGTTCCTGGAAAAGTGCGGGGCGGAGATTCTGGTGATCGGCTGCAACACCGCCAGCTCGCTGGCTCTCTACGACGTGAAGAGCGCAGTCGAGATCCCGGTCATAGGAGTGATCGAGCCCGGAGCGGACCATGCCGCCGAGTTGAGCCGTCACCGCGAGGCCATCGTGATTGCCACCGAAAACACGGTCGCCAGCCATGCTTATCAGCGCGCCCTGGCGCGCCGGGGATTCGCCACCTATGAAAAAGCCTGCCCGCTGCTGGTGCCGCTGGTCGAGGAAGGATGGACGGATCATCCGGTGACCGAGCAGATTGCGCGCATTTACGTCATCGAGGCTCTGCGCAGCGCTCCACCCAATACCGATGTGATGGTGTTGGGCTGCACTCATTACCCGCTGCTGCGTCCGCTGCTCCGCCGGGTGGTGCCGCAACGCATAGAGTTTGTCGATCCAGCCGACAGCACGGCGCAAGTGGTGGCGTCGCTGTTGAGTGGTTGCGAGCCAGGCGGCAACGGCGAGCCGGCGTTCCGCTTTTTCACCACCGACTCGGTTGAAAAATTCAAGCGCATGGTTCCGCTGTTTCTTGGCCGTGCGGTTGAGTGCGTCGAGCGCGTCGAGTTGGAGACGAAGGGATGAAGGCGCTGGCTCTGCCCCGGAAATTCAGCGATTACTGTGTCATTCTGAGCGACCGCAGGGAGCGAAGAATCCCATCACGGCGTGTGGCTGAGGGACGTTCGAAGGATTTCATCGAAAAGCCTTGAGCCGCGCAGGGTGGGACAGTTTCATGGGATGCTTCGCTGCCGCTCAGCATGACAGCACAGAGTTTGTTTTACTGCGCTCAGCATGACACTCTGAGTTATGTCACAAACTTTGGGGACACTGAACTGAATACAACTGCTAACAGGGATTGGAAACTCGTCCATGATCTATCGCTCCGACAATCGCGCGCTCGACCAGATGCGCGCCGCAAATATCACCCTCGACTTTATCCGCACCGCCGAAGGCTCCTGCCTGATCGAGTTCGGCAACACTCGCGTGATCTGCACTTGCTCGATCGAGGAAACCGTTCCAGGCTGGATGCGTAACCAGGGAAAAGGCTGGATCACCGGCGAGTACGGCATGCTGCCGCGCTCCACGCTGACCCGTTCGCCGCGCGAGAGCAGCCGGGGGCGCGTCGGCGGGCGGACCCATGAAATCCAGAGGCTGATCGGCCGTTCCATGCGCGCCGTGGTCGATATGGAGAAGCTCGGCGAGCGCACCCTTTGGATCGATTGCGATGTCATCCAGGCCGACGGGGGAACGCGCACTGCCTCGGTCACCGGCGGTTTTGTGGCCCTGGCGCTGGCGCTGGAGAAGCTGGTCTCGGCTGGAACTTTGAAGGCAGTGCCGCTGCGCGACCAGGTTGCAGCCGTGTCGGTGGGCATCGTGGACGGCGAGCCTATGCTCGACCTTGCCTACGAGGAAGACTCGCGCGCCGAAGTCGACATGAACTTCGTGATGACCGGCTCAAACCGTTTCATCGAATTGCAGGCGACGGCGGAACAGGTGCCCTTCAGCGACGATCAACTGGCACAGATGACACGCCTGGCGCGTAAAGGGATCGGAGAGCTGCTGGCATTGCAGAAGAGCGTGCTGGACAGATTCAGGTCGCGATCCGCATAGCCTTGCACCGCCTAGCGGCTGCGACATGAAAACATAGATGAGCCAAGCATAGCCCGGCCAGCAATTCTGTTGATCGCTGCTATCAAAATTTTGCGTTTTGTTTGCGGCGGGCGCGGGACTAGAGTTCTCCACCAATGCAGTAAACCTGTTGTATCGCTCATTGTGGGGATGGCGGGTGCGGCGAGTCCGACATAGACGGACGTTGTTCATTCGCGAGCCAGGAGGATGTAAGCGGTTCGGCGATGTCAGCAGCGCTACAGCACAACATTGCGTGCCTCGCACTATGGAGTGTGAGGCTTTTTTCTTGGCAGGCACATTCGCCGGTTTCGTAAATCGGTGTTAGAGCAAACGAGGCATCCCCTCAGGGGCGTCATCCTGAGGTCGCGCCGGTTTTGCGCAAGCGAAGGATCTGCTTTATTTCAGCACGCGCAAACAGCAGATCCTTCGCTCTCCACCCCAGCAACGGCAAAAGCGGCCGTCGCCGGGGACCCCGGCTGCGCTCAGGATGACACCTCTGAAGACAGTTTTTCAGCAGCCTGTGAAGCCGCGCCCCTTGAGAGAACTATTTAGAAACTAGGCTGTAGAGCAACCCGCGCCAACCACCCGCGAGCTGGTTTTGTCGCCTGAAAACAAAAGAGGCCGGCTGTTGCCGACCCCTTTGCTTTTGGCGAAACACCGATTAGCTGCGTTCTTCGATCTGCGTGTACTTGTTCGGATACACCGGTCCGATGTACTCGGCGCGCGGACGGATGAGGCGATTGTCGGCGAGCTGCTCCATCACGTGCGCGGTCCATCCCGCGACTCGCGAAACCGCAAAAATCGGGGTGAACAGGTCAACATCGATGCCCAGCGTATGGTAGGTTGAGGCCGAATAGAAGTCGACGTTGGCGTTCAGCTTCTTCTCGGCATTGATGAACTCTTCGATGCGCCGCGAGTAATCGAACCACTTGGTCTGCCCGCTCGAATATCCCAGGTCGCGAGACATTTGACGAAGATGGGTGGCGCGCGGGTCTTCGGTGGTGTACACGCGATGCCCGAAGCCGGGCACCTTGGCCTTTTGCGCCAGCATGCCCTTGACGTAATCGACCGGATCGGCCCCGTTACGGTCGATATCCTCAAGTATGGCGAACACGGCTTCGTTGGCGCCGCCGTGCAGCGGCCCCTTCAGCGCGCCAATGGCCGAGGTGATGGCCGAATGCATGTCGGACAAGGTGGCGGCGGTTACACGCGCCGCGAAGGTCGAGGCGTTCCATTCGTGGTCGGCATGCAGGATGAGAGCGATGTCGAGCGCGCGAGTCGCGGTTTCGCTCGGCAGTTCGCCGTTCAGCATCAGCAGGAAGTTTCCGGCATGCGACAAGGAACGGTCGGGCTCAATGAGTGGCTTGCCCTTGCGGATGCGGTCGTAGGCCGCCACAATCATGGCCAATTGCGACGTCAGCCGAATGGACTTGCGCAGGTTCGCCCCGGCATCGTTGGCTCTTTCCTCGGGATCGAACAGCGCCAGCGAGGAAACGATGCTGCGCAGCACGTCCATGGGCAGTGCGTGTTTGGGCGCTTGCCGGATCAAGCTGATGATTTGCGCATCCAGTTTGCGCTCGCGCACGAGAAAAAGGTTGAACTCCTGGAGTTCGGTGCGCGTCGGCAGCTTGCCAAACCAAAGCAGATACGTGACTTCTTCAAAGGTGGAGTGGTCGGCCAGATCGTGAATGTCGATTCCACGATAGGCCAATATTCCTTTATCACCGTCGATATAGCAGATACCGGAACTACCCGCGATTACGTCTTCTAAACCGCTGCTGGGCTGCGTGGTCGTGGACATAGAGTCCCTCCCGGAATCAGTGGATTGGGTTGGCGGACGCGCACCCCACGCGTCGCCTGTTGCAGCAATGTCCCCGTTATTTAGATGCTCCGGCAGCTTCCGGCGTTCTCAACTGCAGACGGTTTGGTTGATTTCAGGCCATTTCGCCGAGGAGTCCGGGGTCTGGGACGCCCCTGGCGGACTGGCAAGCAGCGGACCGCCCGGCGGTAACAGGTGATATGGGAACGACTTTTTCAACAGCTACGGGAATTCTCGACAGTTGCACTCTACAAAGCTTCAAGGCGGTCGGTTCGCATCAGCAGCTCTCTACTGTAGGTCCCCTTGTGAACCAACTAGGCGATGTGAGGCCGCTCTGGACAACCCCGTTTCGCACTGTTGAATCAGTTCCGTCCAGCTGCTGATCGCAGCCAGATAGGAAGGTACATGGGAAGAAAGCCGTTGTGAATCCGCCCATGAGAATCATCTGCAAGATGTTGTTGCTGTGATCGGTATGGTTTTTCCGCCGATTATGCCCAAGCTCAAACCCTAAAGAAACAAATCGTATGACATGGTCGGTCATGTCACCGGTAATACGGTAATAAGGAGACAAGTCATGAAGAATCCACGCCGCATGTTTCTGGAAATTCTGTTCGCAACTGTGGTTTTGTTCTTTGTCACGGGGACTGCCCTGGCACAAGACGTCTTGAAAGTGGACGGAGGGACGGAGACCCACATAGTACTACTCGAAAATGCCAACGTTCGTGTGCTTGACATTCGACTGCAACCGGGACAGAAAATCGCGATGCATTCGCATCCTGCTAACGTCGTCTATTTCCAAACGGATGCCAAGCTTAAGTTTACCTTCCCTGACGGGACAACCGTAGAACGCGAGGGCAAGGCGGGGCAGTCACTGTGGAGTGAGGCAGTGACACACGCCGTAGAAAACGTGGGCACTACCGAAACTCATCTTGTGCAAATCGAGGAGCTAAAGGAAGCAGCCGCGCCCGCAAAGGAATAGGCCAACTGAAGGAAGAGGCCTGCTAGTGCAGGCTATTCGTTTTGAGGACGGATGGCCCACCCAACGTGGTTTTCGTTGGGTGGGGCTTTTGTGCCCACGCAAGGAGCCATACACTACCTAGTCAACTACCCACCCTAGCAGCGGAAGGCAGGGCGGGCCACCCTCCAGCCAGCTTGAATTTGTCGTGAGGACTAATGCAGAGCCAGCCCGGTCACCGCAACTATGAGTCCGATGGCCGCCGCCACGAATCCGGCTCCCCAGAAAATGCGTTTGCGCGTCAGCAGGGTAATTGAGGTGACGACCAGGGCGACTTCCAGAAAGCTTTCAGCGAGATCGAAGCGGTCGGCGCGCCTGCGCTCGACCTCCATCTCTTTCTCCAGCTTGCGGGCTTCAGTCTTAATCTCATCCTGGCGGCCGGCGAAGCCCCCGATTGCATCCTGGTATTTACGTTTCAGCGCTTCGGTATCCGGGTGCTTGAACTCTGAAATCTTCAGCAAATCCAGGAACAGCTCGGTCGTCTGCCGCTGGGTGTTCTTCGCCTGATAATAGGCCCAGGTATCGGTTACGCGATTCTGCAAGATGATTTCTTCGGTGTGGGCCCGGTGACCCAGCACGGAAACGGCGGCCACAAACACCGCCAGTATTGCCATCGTCAGGCTCACGGGCGCAAGCCGTGATTCATGCCCCTGCTCAGCCCTCTCTTGTAACTCCTGCATCTCCTCTGGAGAAGAAGTCATGATGCCTCCGTCGCATTTTTGTGACACTCGCGTGTCCACCCCCCGGCGTCTCCCATAGTAAAGGCGCAGGCCCCGGCGTGGAAAGAGGCTTTGCGCCCGTTAGACAACGGCGGGCGAACGTGGGGGACCCGTGCGTCTTACGCCCGCTACGCGGGCTGGAACCACGCGAATTTCACGTCTACCCCAGGCTTACGCCGTGGGGCTACCGTCTTTTGCCCGCTACGCGGGCTGGCGCGGCGAACACGTGCGAACTACCCCACGTTAGCCCAGTCACCCCAACGAGCCGAGCCTCGTCGGGGACCCCGACACGGGCGAACGTGGGGCACCATCGGGCAGGGTTCGACCCGGTGGGCCGCGGGCTTCGGGTGCTCAATCCGCCCGCCGCGGCGAGGGCTACTCCATTTCGAAGATCGGCTCTTTTAAGTCGCTGGCTTACGCCCCATAGGCTTTTCGCATCCGCTTCCAACTCACTGAGGGCTTTGTGTATCATCGGTTAAGGGAGATAATGTTTCGCTTAGAGGAAACGGCGAATTCCCTCAGGGGCTAAAGCCCGAATTCTTGTTATCACTGGACGGCGCGGCTGAAGCCGCGCCCCTCCAAGGAACCATTTATTTTTCGGACGATTGCGTAAACTAGGCAAATGCCGACAGCGTACAACGTAATAACGATTGAACGGGAGTACGGGGCCGGCGGAAGTGTGATCGCCGCCAAGCTGGCGGAGCGTCTTGGATGGAAGCTCTACGACCAGGAACTGACGGCCGATATCGCGCGCATCGCGCAAGTGGATCGGGAGGTGGTTGCCCGGTGCGACGAGCAGTGCGATCCCCTGCTCTACCGGCTTGCCAAAGTATTCTGGCGCGGCAGTTATGAGCGCATGCTGCCCATGCCTGAAGACCGCGTCTTCGATACCGACTCGATGGTCGCGCTGGCGCAGCAACTCATCGAAGATGCCGCTAACCGGGGCCGTTGTGTGATTGTCGGCCGCGGTTCCCCTTACATTCTCCGCAATCGCAAGGACCGCTTCTCGGTATTCCTCTACGCCTCCCGCGAACTCAAGATTCAACGCGCAGTGGCGCAGAAGATGTCCGAACAGGAGGCGACGGAACTGGTCGACACCATCGATCTGGAACGCGCCACGTTCGTCAAGCGCTATTTTGGCAAAGACTGGCCGTCTCGCGATCTTTACAATCTCATGCTCAACACGGCGTGCGGATACGAGACCTCGGTGGATCTCATACTGCAAGCCATGGAAATAACCGCCGGGCTTTCTCTCGCCAAGTAAACGCTCGCCAAGTGAAATCCCGCCAACCGATGGGAGATCGTATGAAAACACCAGGCGAAGAGCGGCGCTTATTCGTGAAGCGCGCCGGCGCGGCCCTGTTCGGCGCGGCATTCTATGCGCCGGCTCTGGCCGCGCAGTCGGCGGCTCCCACGGCAAAAGAAAAGACAGCCGAAGAGGTCTCCCCAACCGAAGACCTGATGCGCGAACACGGCGTGCTGAATCGCATTCTGCTGATTTACGACGAGATCGCGCGGCGCATCGTCGCCCGCAAGGATTACGATCCGAAGGTGGTGACCGCGTCCGCCGACATTATCAGCAAATTCATCGAGCAATATCACGAGAAACTCGAGGAAAACTACCTTTTCCCGCGATTCATTCAAGCCGGCAGGCTGACCGATCTGGTTCAGGTTCTTCTCATCCAGCACGCCGCCGGACGTGACGTAACCGCGCGCATCCTGCAACTCGCCAACGCCAGGACGCAACCTGAACGCGCACACCTGCGCAACGCCCTGCACTCGTTCGTTCGCATGTACCGCCCGCACGAAACACACGAGGATACGGTGCTGTTTCCGGAGTTGCACCACATCGTCTCGCAACATGAATTCGATTCGCTGGGGGAGGAGTTCGAAAACCAGGAGCGGAAGTTATTCGGTGCAGACGGCTTCGAAAAGATGGTTTCGCAAGTCGGCGGGCTCGAAAAGCAACTGGGCATATTCGACCTCGCGCAGTTCACGCCGACATCGTAAGCGGTTTGTATTGTGGCCTCGCCCCGTCAGATGACACAAATTTGACAATGTAATGACGTAAAGAAAAGTTCCTTCAGTTCACGTCCAACATCCAAATTGTTATTGTTTATCAGGCAGACGCTTCTTCTGTCCCGAGAGAAGGGTTCGATATGCGAATTGCCGGAGTCGCAAGCGCTTTCCCCAGGCGATATTTCAGACAGCAAGAGATTACAGCGGCGCTGAAGCAGCGCTGGGCCGATAAACTCGAAAATCCGGATGTTCTGGAACGCCTTCTCTCCAGGGTCGGGGTCGAGGCCCGGCACCTGGCGCTGCCTATCGAAGCTTACGACGGCCTGACGAGCTGGGGAAAAGCCAATGACGCCTGGATCGAAGTCTCCGAGGAGCTCGCCGAGCAGGCTTTGTGCAAGGCGCTAACCCGCGCGGGACTTTCCGTAAAGGATCTCGGGGCGATCTTCTTCGTTTCGGTGACCGGGATCGCCAGTCCATCGATCGACGCACGCCTGGTGAACCGGATGGGCTTGCCCACCTCGATCAAGCGAGTTCCTATTTTTGGTCTGGGCTGCGTGGCCGGAGCGGCTGGCATAGCGCGCGCCGCCGACTACGTGCGCGCCTATCCCACGCAATGTGCTGCTCTGGTTTCAGTGGAGCTATGCTCGCTCACCTGGCAGCGGGACGATCTTTCGGCCGCGAATATGATTTCATCGGGCCTGTTCGGCGATGGCGCGGCTGCGGTGGTGGTTGCCGGAGCGGAAGTCGAGGCGGGCGGCCCGCGGGTTTTGTGCTCTCGTTCTTCTTTTTATCCCGGGACGCAGGATGTGATGGGCTGGGCCGTGTCGGAAAAGGGCTTCCGCATTGTGCTCTCGCAGGATGTCCCGCGCATGGTCTACGACCACCTGGCGAGCGATGTGGAAGGCTTCCTGGCCGACAATGGTCTTAACCGGGCCGACATTCAAAGCTGGATCATGCACACTGGCGGTCCCAAGATCCTTGAAGCCATGGAGGATGCCTTGCACCTGCCGGCCGGCGCGCTGGACGCCTCTTGGGAATCGCTTCGCAAGGTCGGTAATCTGTCGTCGGCTTCCGTGCTGGTGGTGCTTGAAGATTTCATGAATGCGCGTCGCCCCGCGGCGGACAGTTACGGCTTGCTGGCGGCGATGGGACCAGGCTTCTGCTCCGAGCTTGTGCTGTTGCGTTGGTAAAGCGATGGCCGAGAGATTCGATACCGATGTATTCGTCGCCGGCGGCGGTCCAGCCGGACTGGCGGCAGCCATTGCGGCCAGACAGGCGGGGCTGACTGTCATACTCGCGGACTCAGCCCGGCCGCCTATCGACAAGGCTTGCGGCGAAGGCATCATGCCCGAGGACGTGGCCGCGCTCAGGCGAATCGGGATCACACTTCCACCCCCGGAGCTTCCACCCGGCCAGTTCTCCGCGTTGGCCGGCATGAGGTTCATCGATTCCAATGGCGTGATCGATGCCCGTTTCCCGCACAGCGCCGGTTGTGGTGTGCGTCGAACTGTGCTTCACCAATTGCTGGTTGAGCGGGCTGCCGAAGCCGGGGTCGACTTGCGCTGGGGGACTCGCGTTACCCTCCACCCCAACATGGGCAACCACGGCGCACATTGGGGACCCTGGGGCCTCGGCAACGAAGGCATTGTCCTGGATGGCCGCACTCTCCGTTACCGGTGGCTGATTGGCGCGGATGGACAGAACTCACGTCTGCGAGCGCAGGCAGGGCTCGGCCCGTTGCGCAGCGCGCAGCGGCGTTTCGGGTTTCGCTGCCACTATGGCGTAGCGCCGTGGTCGGAATTCGTTGAAGTCCACTGGAGCGACCGCGGCCAGATGTACATCACTCCGGTCGCCTCCGACCAGATTTGCGTGGCCCTTATCACTGCCGACCCGCATTTGAGTTTCGACGCGGCTCTGCCGCATTTCCCCGTGGTTGCCGAACGCCTTCGCGGCGCAAAACGGCTCGCCAGGATGCTCGGCGCGGTTAGTGCCACCCAAAAGCTGCCATCGGTATGCCGGGGAAACCTGGCGCTGATCGGCGAAGCGTCCGGGTCGGTCGACGCCATTACCGGAGAGGGTCTGACCATGGCCTTCCAGCAGGCACTGGCGCTGGCTGAGGCGCTGCAGGCGGGCAACTTGCAGCTCTATCAGGCGGCTCATCGCCGCATCGTCAGGCTTCCGCATTTCATGACCAAGCTCATGCTGAGCATGGATCGGCATGCGAATTTCCGGCAGCGTGTGTTTCGCGCCTTTGCCGCCGAACCCGGTTTGTTCGCCCGGTTGCTTGCCATTCACGTTGGCGCCTCGTCTCCGTTTTCCTTCGGAGTACGCGGAACTGTTTCGCTCGGATGGCGACTGCTCACCGCGTGAGCCGATCACAACGCATAGACACAGGAGTGAACCTGGGTGGCATACCGAAAAAAGAAATCCTTCCAATATCTTTATCGATGGATTGTTGTGCGAAGCGGGCTCGCCTTCGCCTTGTTCGCGCTCTTCAGCGGGCAGATGCTTGCGGAAGAGGCGGTAGTCACGTTGGACCCGGCGAAATCGCAGGTGGAATTCACCCTGGAAAGCACATTCCACACGGTGCACGGCAGCTTCAAACTCAAGAGCGGAACCATCAACTACGATACCGCGACCGGAGCCGCCAGTGGCGCCTTCGTGGTCGATGCCAGCAGCGGAAATAGCGGCAATCGCGCTCGCGACAACAAGATGCACAAAGATGTTCTTGAAAGCACGCGCTACCCGGAAATTGTTTTCATTCCTGAAAAAGTAATCGGGGCGGTGGCGCAGGGAGTGTCACGCGTTGATCTGCTGGGAACCATTCTGGTCCATGGAGCAGAGCACGAGTTGACGTTATCGATTCCGCTCACGATCGACGGAAATAGCGTTTCGGCCAGCACAAACTTTGCCGTGCCCTACCAGGCGTGGGGAATGAAGAACCCGAGCGCGTTGTTCCTGCGGGTCAGCGACAAGGTGAGCATCTCCGTCCGAACGGCGGGTTCAATTGTCCGCCAGGTGTCCGCGCGATAGGGGCGGCAGATAATTCCCTCAGGGGCTAAAGCCCACGCCATTGCTGGCTCTGGACGGCATGGCTGACATGATCTCTTTTGAGACTGGAGCGATGCCTAACCTAAGACATATAAGCCATAGCGAAGAGCTGTAATGTAAGCCATGCCCCTTCAAAGAAATATTTTTTGTGCAACCAGTTCGAGTCAAGCACTAAGGACCTTGGCCAGTGGCAGCGCCAATTCGATGCATGCGCCCCCGCCCGGACGATCCGCCACCAGCACAGCTCCGCCGTGCGCCTGCGTGACAGCGTTTACGAATGCCAACCCCAGCCCGTGACCGCTCGAGTGCGGCCCTTTCACGAAGCGCTCCAACACGTGCGGGCGCAAAGCGGGATCAAACCCCGGGCCATCATCCTCTATGATCAGCTCCGCTGCACCGTCCTTTGCCCTGACAATTACTTTCACGGAGCATCCACGCGGCAGATGCGTAGTTTCGTTATCCAATAAATTGGCGATCATGCGATTCAGGAGGGAGCGATCCGCCTCGATAAACACATTGCTCTCTAAATCACACTCGAGGATGTGATTGTGTTCGGCCATCGACGGCTGGTACAAATCGACAAGCTGCTGCACTAATGGCGCCAACTCCACGCTCTCCCGGCGCAAGCGGAGTACCCCGGCGTCAGCCTCGGAGATGTCGAGCGCGGTATTCAAAGTCTCTGCAAGGCGGTCGAGCCCTTCCAGAGCTTCGGCCACCGACTCCCGCCACTTGCCGTTCTCGCCATCGGAGAGCGCGACTTCCAAATTGCCCCGGATCGAGGTGATCGGGCTCTTCAGGTCGTGAGCCACCGAATCCGTAACCAAACGCAATTCACGATTGGACGCCTCGATGCGGTCCAGCAAGCGATTGAAGGTGTGCGACAGCCGCGCGATCTCATCGTAATACGGTCCTTCCGGAATCCGGCCCTTGAGTTCGTTGCTGTCGATATTGTCCACGGCGTTGGAAATCCGTTCGACCCGCAACAAGGTGCGATAGGCGCCTACCAATGAGATCAGGAATCCGAGCGCGACGGTGCCGCACCAGATCAGCAGGAACCGCGCCGTGAGCTGCTGCATCGTGCGCGTGCCGCTGACATCGCAGTAGCCGAGGTAGAATCCGCAATCCGCTCCCTGCGCTTTGCGAATCACGCGGAATGGAAGCGGCCAGCCGGAGACGTGAATGGTTTGCAGCACATCCGGCGAAAGCCGGGCTGCCTCGATGGCTTGCAAGAAGGGTTCTTGCGATGTCGGCCCCACCCACACCGATGGACACCCCGCTCCGGCATTTAAGAAAAAGACGGCATCTTCACCGGGCATCAGGTGGCTGGCATGTTCTTGCAGCACGTCGCGCGTGGCGAATTCGGCCACCTCTTTCATGCGGTGCGCGTATGAGTCGTCGCGCGGGAGTCTCGCCGCAACCTCGGCCAGTGTTCCAGCTTCGCCTTCCAGCCATACATCGCGTCTGGCTTCCGCATTCCTGGCCACCAGCATGTACACGATAGCGAAAGCGACGGCGCTGCCGACGGCGAACGCCAGCGTTGTCCAGACGGATATCCTCCATGCGGCCGTCGACTGAACGCCTTTAGGAATCCTTAAGGACATAACCAACCCCGCGAATCGTATGGATCATGGGCCGATGCGGTTCCTGATCCACCTTGCTCCGCAAGCGGTAAATGTGGACGTCCACGACATTGGTGGCGGGATCGATGCGCATGCGCCAGACGTGGTCGAGAATCATGGTGCGGGTCACCACCCGGCCGGCGTTCCGGCAAAGGTACTCGAGCAGCGCAAACTCCTGCGATGTAAGCTGCAAGAGCTGGTTTTCGCGGCGGGCCTCGCGTCGCACCAGGTCCAGTTGCAGATTGCCAACCCACAAGCGCACCGACTCCTGCTGAGCCAGTGTGCTTCGGCGCAGCAGATTTCTTATGCGCGCCAAGAGTTCTGCGAGGGCGAAAGGCTTGGTGAGGTAATCGTCGCCGCCCCGTTCCAGGCCGCGCACTCGCTCATCGACCGAACGCCGCGCGGAAAGAATCAGCACCGGCGCGGCATTACCCTGGGCGCGACAGCGCGCGATTAAATCCAGGCCGTCCATGTCAGGAAGCCCAAGGTCGATCACCATCGCGTCGTAAGCGCTTTCCACGGCCAGAACTTCCGCCGAATGCGCGTCCGGTGCGGCGTCGACATGGTAACCGGCTTCCGCCAGCCCGCGCTTTAGAAAATCCCGGATGGGGTTGTCATCTTCCACTACGAGTAATCGCACTGCTTGCCTCGCGCTTTGCGCAGATTCAGTTCGACAGGGCAAGGGATTCCCATTGCCGATCAACTCTGAAGTTAGATGTCGCAAGCCGCCGGAATGAAACGCCACTTTTTTCAGCTCAGTCATTTTGCTGGCCGGCGGCCAAGTTGAGAGT
Organism: Candidatus Korobacteraceae bacterium; assembly: GCA_050015355.1. Lineage (GTDB taxonomy): Bacteria > Acidobacteriota > Terriglobia > Terriglobales > Acidobacteriaceae > CAWBRT01. Next base: position 56,539 of record JBEKBO010000003.1, read on the forward strand.
TCCTGGCTCCCGTCTCTGCGTTTCGATTCGAAAAAAACACTGTCAACAGTTCCCCATCTCATCGCGCACACGGCGATAAATTAACATTTGCTTAATACCGGAGTCATTGCTGCTCCCACCGGACGGCGATACAATTATTCTGCTCTGCTTGACAAGCCGACGGTCGAGGAAAGAAGTGCGGCGTCGCACTCACTGCGATCGGCAATAACGCCAGGGGAAACCAATATCACACAGACATGTGAGCTTGGTCACTTCCCTAATGTGACACGGTTGGTAAAGCTTGTAGTATGAATCCCCAATCCCGGGGACTCCAGCGACGACGTTGCCGCCGTTGCTGGGATGGTGGGCGAGGCGGCCGGGTTCGCGGCCTGCTTTCCGCCTGATGGTTTAGCCTGCGGTACCCGTCTCAGGCTACGTCTGGTTGACGGGGCTCCGGCAAGTGGGTATTGCAATTGCCAGAGCAACTGGCGCGCCTCCGTCGGTACCGTGCTTCCCTACGTTTTGGAGAAACGCCGGATGTCTGATCAGTCCTTGGATTGTTCTTCCTTCGTAATCGAAGGCGAGATCGTGCGCCGCCTCGAGGAGGAACGCGCCCGCCTGAGGATGGAAGCAGGCTTGCAGGTGCGCCACTTCCAGCGGCCGGAGGAAAGACCGTTCACGGCAGACGAGCGCGACAAGGTTACGATTCTGTTCGGCGGTCTCACCTGGAAACACGAGGCGTTCATTCGCGCCGTCTTCCAGAACTGCGGATATCGTTGTGAAGCGCTCTCCGCGCCCGATCTGTCCGCCTTCCGGCTGGGAAAAGAATTCGGCAACAACGGGCAATGCAATCCAGCCTATTTCACGATAGGCAACCTGATACAGTTTCTGCAAAAGCTGGAAGAGCGGGGCCTGACGCGGCAGGAGATCGTCGACCAATACGTTTTCTTCACCGCCGGCTCTTGTGGTCCATGCCGCTTCGGGATGTACGAGGCCGAGTACCGCTATGCTCTCAAAAACGCAGGCTTCGGCGGATTCCGCATTCTGCTCTTCCAGCAGGCCGACGGCATCAAGGCGAGCGCCGGCGAAGCCGGGCTGAGATTCAGCGCCGATTTCGGTCTCGGCGCACTGAACGCCCTGCAGCTTGGCGATGTCGTCAGCGACATCGTTTATCAGGTGCGCCCCTACGAAACCACGCCGGGCGAAACCGACCGCGTTTTCCGATTGGCCGTGGACCGGCTCAGTAAGGTTCTGGCCGAGCGCGAAGCGTTTGAGTTTAAGCGCGACGCTCCGGCCTGGATGGTGCGGATGGCTGCGCGCAAGCCGCTGCTCGGCAAGGTGGGCAACGGGCTCATGAAGACCTACGATCACCTTTACGGCAAGGAATTACTTGACGCCCTGCATCAGTTCCACGACTCCATGGACGCCATCGAGGTGGACCGCACCAGGGTCAAGCCGGTCGTGAAGATCAACGGCGAGTTTTGGGCGCAGATTACGGAAGGCGACGGCAACTTCAACATGTTCACCTTCCTCGAGCGCGAGGGCGCGCAGGTGGTGGTAGAGCCCATCTCCACGTGGGTGGGCTACATGATGCACGCGGCCACCGAGACGGCTCGCGCGCACAAACCGGTGCAAGCGCCCTATCCCAACGCTGCGTGGTGGGAATTCAGTCATCGGCTCGCCAACGAGATGAAGTTTCGCAAAAAGTGGCTGGCGTTGAAAGCGGGCGACTTGCTCTGGAACCACTTTTATGAGCGGGTGATTCGCCACAGCGGCGGACTCACGCACAAGTTGGTTTCACAGAAAGAACTGGCTCGCCTGGCACATCCGTTTTATCACCAGCTTGCGCGCGGCGGCGAGGGACATCTCGAAGTCGGCAAGAGTGTCTATTACACGGTCCATCGCCTCTGCCACATGGTGCTCGGGCTGAAGCCCTTTGGATGCATGCCCTCGTCGCAATCGGACGGAGTCCACTCGGCGGTCGTCAACCATTACAGGGAGATGATCTTTCTCCCGATCGAAACCTCCGGCGAAGGAGAGGTCAACGCCCACAGCCGCGTGCAGATGGCGCTGGCGGAGGCGAAACTGCGGGCGCGCGCCGAATTTGAAAACGTTTTGAGGCGCACGGGCAAGCGGCTCGACGATATTCACGACTTCGTGGCCGATCATGCGGAATTGCGGCGCGCCATGTATCACGTGCCGCAGCAGGACGGAATCGCGGGAACTGCCGCGCAGTTCGTGGCGCACGTCAGCGACTTGATGGACTCCTATGGCTGCCGGCGGAAGCGGGCGTCGGCCCCGGTACTCTCCGAGTCCACGGCCGCGTAATGTAGTGTCCCGGAAGGTTGCACAGTAAATGTTTAGGGGCGTCTTTCTGAGCGCTTGTTCAGGGGTGTCATTCTGAGCGGAGCGAAGAATCCCAGGACACTGTCCGACTCCGCGCTGTTCTGGATTTTATTGATGAATCTTTCGGCGAGGCTCGGCTCGCTGGGGGTGATTGGGCCAACGCGGGGTAGTTCGACTGGTGCCCAAGTCCCACATCTGCTAACTGCGGCAGATGTGGGGCACCGTCCGAAAAAGTCACAAGCTCTGAGCGAGAAGCTGTAGATGAAGGTTCGCAACTCATTGATTGTTGGTCTCGACATCGGATCGACGACGGCGAAGGCGGTCGTGGTTGAAACCGGCGGCGATCGCATCGTGTGGCAGGACTATCAACGCCACGAGACCAAACAGCCCGAGAAGGTTCTTGAATTCCTGCAGCGGATGGAATCCGAGGCCGGCATCACGAAGGAGAATTGCCGCGTTTTTATCACCGGTTCAGGAGGCGCGGTTCTCGCCGATCTGATCGGGGCGAAGTTTGTGCAGGAAGTGCATGCCGTCTCGCTGGCCGTGGAAAAGCTGCATCCGGAAGTCTATTCGGTGATCGAGCTCGGCGGGCAGGATGCGAAGATCATCGTCTTCCAAGACGACGAGAGTAGTGGGCGCAAGAAAAAAATCCCTTCGATGAATGACAAGTGCGCCGGCGGAACGGGCGCGGTCATCGACAAAATCAATTCCAAGCTGCGCATTCCCATCGCCGAACTCTGCAACCTGGGCTATCGCGGCGTCAAGCTCCACCAGGTTGCGGGCAAGTGCGGCGTCTTCGCCGAAACCGACATCAACAGCCTGCAGAAGCTGGGCACGCCACCCGAAGAGTTGATGGCTTCTCTGTTCGAGGCCATCGTGCTGCAGAACCTGAGCGTGCTCACGCGCGGCAACACCTTGCGTCCGCACGTGCTTCTGCTGGGCGGCCCGAACTGCTTTATTCGCGGCATGCGCGAGGCCTGGCAGGCCAACATTCCACGCATGTGGGAGGAGCGCAGACTTGAAATCCCCGCCGGGGCGCCTCCCGAGGAGCTGATCAAGGTCCCTGCCAATGCGCAGTATTTTGCGGCGCTCGGGGCGGTGGTGTATGGCAAGGACGAAGAAGAGCACAGCGGACGCTACCGCGGCACCAGCAAGCTGAAGCACTACCTGGAATTTGGCCGCGCCCAGGAGAAAGCCAGGTCCGGCGCGCGGGCACTGTGTGGCAGCGACCAGGAACTTGCGCGCTTCCGCCAGCTCTACACGCCTCCGAAGTTCGTTCCCGCCACTTTTCATCCGAATCAGACGGTGCGGGCCTTTGTCGGTATCGATGGCGGATCGACTTCGACCAAGGCCGTGCTGATCGATGAGCAAGGCGAAGTTCTCTGCAAGGCCTATCAGCTCTCGAACGGCAATCCCATCCAGGACACGATTGAGATGTTCGAGAATCTGCGCGGCCAGGTGGAAGAGCAGGGAGCACAGCTCGAAGTGCTGGGCGTGGCCACCACCGGCTATGCCAAGGACATTCTGCGCGATGTGCTCAAGGCCGACGTGGCGCTGGTGGAAACCGTCGCGCACGCCGAATCGGCGATGAAGTTCTACGACGATCCGCAGGTGATCGTCGACGTCGGCGGACAAGACATCAAGCTGATCGTCGTGAAAGACGGCCGGGTAAAAGACTTCAAGCTGAATACGCAGTGTTCGGCCGGCAACGGTTATTTTCTTCAGTCCACGGCGGAAGGCTTCGGCGTGAGCGTCGAGCAGTACGCCGATCTTTCGTTTTCCGCCAAGAACATGCCGGTGTTCGGCTATGGCTGTGCGGTTTTTCTGCAATCCGACATCGTCAATTTCCAGCGCCAGGGTTGGCGTGCGGAGGAAATCCTGGCCGGTCTGGCCGCGGTTTTGCCAAAGAACGTCTTTCTCTATGTGGCCAGCATCCCGAACCTGGCGCAGCTCGGCTCGCGCTTCGTCCTGCAAGGTGGAACGCAGAACAACCTCGCAGTGGTGAAGGCCGAAGTCGATTTCATCGGCGGCAGTTTCCGCTCCGGCCAGAGCAGGCCCGAGGTCATGGTTCATCAGCACTGCGGGGAGTCGGGCGCTATCGGCGCCGCGCTTGAGGCTCTCCGGCTCTTTCGCGACGGCCGCAGGACTACGTTTATCGGCCTGGAAGCGACGCGAAATATCTCTTACCGCAGCACGCGCGGCGAAGATACACGTTGCTATTTTTGCAAGAACAACTGCTTGCGGACCTTCATCGACATCGATCTCCGCGGAAAGGCGGGGAGCATCGGCCTGTCGGAGCGGCGAGCGCCAAGCGGCTTTCACGATCCTTTGCACGAACACGACCGCGATGAGCGCGCGAACATCAAGGCTACGAGGCAGCCGCTGGTGCAGATTCAGCTCTCGTCCAAGTCGGCGGAGACCGCGGTGCTTGACTCGCCCCAGCGAGCTGTGCTCGCCGGGGACCCCGATGCAGGCATGGATTCGGCCGGGCTCAAGCAGCGCGGAAGCAAGGTCCCGCTGCGCGCGGGCGAACGCCGCCTGATCATCGCCACCTGCGAAAAGGGCGCCGTCGAAGATGTCCACAAGATGAAAGACATCAAGGCCGGGCTCGACAAGGTGAAGCAGGCAAATCCGAATCTCGTCGAGATTGCAGCGCGCGAAGTTTTCCGGCCGCAGAATTCCGCCAGCGTGGCGGATGCAATTCCCACGCGCGCCTGGAGGTTTTCATCCCGCCAGCGCACTGCACGGATGCGAGATCGCCACAACCTTCGCGTGGGAATCCCACGCGTGCTGAACATCTACGTCTATGCCCCGCTCTTCCAGGCCTATTTCGAGAGCCTCGGGGTGAGGCCGGAAAACATCGTCTACTCGGACTACACGACATCCGAACTCTATCGTGCCGGATGCAGCCGCGGAGCCATCGATCCCTGCTATCCCTCCAAGGTTGCCATCGCGCACGTTTACAACCTGTTGCAGGTGAAGCACGCCCGCAAACCGCTGAACGCGATCTTCTTCCCGATGTATGACGTTCTCTCCACCCCGCTGGTAAACCTGCAAGCCTCCAATGCCTGCCCAACGGTGTCAACCACTCCTGAAACCGTTAAAGCGGCCTTCACCAAGGAAGGCGATGCGTTTGCGGAAAACGGAATTCAGTATCTCAACCCGTTGCTGAATTTTCGCGACCGCCGGCTATTTGCCTACCAGATGCTCCAGACCTGGCAGCCCATTCTTGGTCTCTCGCCGGAAGAAAATGAGCGTGCGGTGGCAGCCGGTTTTGCCGCCCTGGACAGCGTCGAGGCGAGCATCCTGCGGCGCGCTCGCGAGGTGATCGATCAACTCGAACGCGAGGATCGTATCGGCATCGTCATGCTCGGCCGCCCCTACCTGCACGATCCCGGGCTGAATCACGATATTCTCGAAGAGTTTCAGAAGCTCGGCTATCCGATCTTCTCTCAAAGTACGTTGCCTCGCGATGAGGACCTGCTGGAACGCCTCTTCGGCGATGAAGTGCGTGCCGGAGTCATCAAGCATCCGCTCGATATCGGCGATGTGTGGAAGAACACGTTTTCGGCGAGCACCAACCACAAGATCTGGGCGGCTAAATTCACCGCGCGCCATCCCAACCTCGTGGCGGTGGAGATGTCCAGCTTCAAGTGCGGACACGACGCTCCCATTTACGCCGCCATCGAATCCATTATCGAGCGGTCGGGCACGCCGTATTTTTGTTTCAAGGACCTTGACGAGAACAAACCTTCGGGCTCCATCAGGATTCGGGTCGAAACCATCGACTACTTCCTCCGCCGCTACCGCCAACAGATTATCCGGCGGCGCCAAGCCGAGTCGCGAATCGCGGCCCAGCTCTCCACTTACGAACAACAACTGCGGCAACAGTACGGGCTGGCATCCGACTAGAAACAGCTCTAGAGATGCTGTACCCCAAGAGATGAACGTCATTCCGAGCGAGCGATGCCTTGCATCGCGAGTCGAGGAATCTTTTGTGTTGCTTTGCCGCGGGAAGACAGCGAGAAAACACAAGATCCCTCCACTCCGCTTCGCTTCGGTCGGGATGACGCCTCCCTGAAACATCGGGATACACTAACTCTGGAATTGCTCTAGAAGCGGGTTTATAACTCATTCCGGATTGCAGTCAACGGCGGTCCCTCAGCGGCTAAAGCCGGAGATATGCGTCCGGAAACGGCGCGGCTGAAAAGGCTGCTGAAAAACTCGTAGCAGTGTCATCCTGAGGTCGCGCCGGTTTTGCGCGACCGAAGGATCTGCTTTATTTTCCGACACGCGCAAACAGCAGATCCTTCGCTCCTCCACCCCAGCAACGGCAAAAGCGGCCGTCGCCGGGGACCCCGGCTGTGCTCAGGATGACACCTCGGAGATCAGTTTTTCAGCAGCCTGAAGCCGTGCTCCTTCAAAGAACTTGCGCGAAGCTGGTCTAACCGATCGCTCACGAAATGGGCTGGAAAACACAGGCGCATCGGCGTACTCTCGAATTTGAAGCGCCACAATCCAATGCGAGGCGACGTGCAGGCAAGCGAAGGGATGCGAGTCATTGATGCAAGTGACTCTTCCATGTTGGTGGTCTTCGGCGACGAGATCTCGCGGGACTTGAACCGGCGGGTCATTCAGCTCTTCCATGACTTACAGGAAAGCGAGTTACAGAAGAGCGCCGGCCCGCGCATCCGCAACCTGCATCCCGCATACGCCTCGTTGCTGATCGACTACGATCCGCTGCTGCTGCCGCCCGCTGAGTTGCGGGCACGCATCCGGGAACTTATCGGACAGAGCGACATAGCGTCATCGGACGCCGTGCGGCGCGCCATCGAAATCCCGGTCTGTTACGGCGGGGAGCTGGGACCCGACCTAGCGGATGTCGCCCAGCACACCGGATTCTCGCCGGAAGAAGTGATTGCACGGCACAGCGCTCCCGAGTACACCGTCTATTTCATTGGCTTTTCGCCCGGATTTCCATACATGGGAGGGTTGCCCGAATCGCTGGCGACACCGCGCCTCAAGACGCCTCGCACCTCGGTTCCCGCCGGCAGCGTCGGAATTGGCGGCAGCCAGACGGGTCTCTATCCCATGCAGTGGTCCGGTGGTTGGCGACTGCTTGGCCGCACGCCCATGCGCATGTTCGATCCCGAGGCTAACCCGCCTTCGCGTTTGCAGCCCGGAGATCTGGTGAAGTTCACCCCCATCTCTCGCGAAAGTTTTGACGCGATGGTCGCCGGCAGATAGCCTCATGGCCCTTCGAATTATCAATCCCGGCCTGATGACGACGGTTCAAGACCTCGGCCGCTACGGATACGCGCACCTTGGCGTGACGCCCGCGGGGGCTGCCGACGCGCTTGCCTTGCGGGTTGCCAACCTCTTGCTCGGCAACGACGAGAACACGGCGGCGTTGGAGATGACTTTGCTTGGGGCCACGGTCGAGTTCCAACGCGCCGCGATTGTCGTGCTTACGGGCGCTCAGGTTGATTGCAGGCTGGGCAACGCCAAGGCTCCCATGTGGAGACCGTTCCCGGTTCTTCCCGGTGCGGTTCTCAAGTGTGGCGCGATAACCGGAGGCGCCCGCGCTTATCTCGCGGTTCAGGGTGGCTTCCGGTTGAAGCCTGTCATGGGCAGCGTGGCCACGCTTCGCTCGGCTCATCTTGGAGGACTGGAAGGCCGCGCTCTGAAGGCCGGCGACCAGCTCGCCGTCAACCATGTTGCCCCCAGCGGCGTGCGCAGGATTTCCCGGCAGGCGTTTGCATATCTGGAGCCGCGCCGCGAACTGCGCATCACGCCCGGGCCGCAGGCCTCGTGGATTGGTCCCGAAGGACTGCAAACGCTGCAACGCGGCCCGTATGTCGTCTCCGGAGACTCCGATCGCCGCGGCATCCGCTTCCAGGGCGAGGCGTTGACGCTGCCGCCGAAGTCGCAGCTCATCACCGAGGGGATTTCGCTGGGCGCAATGCAGGTTCCTCCCGATGGGCAACCGATCATCCTGTTCGTGGATCAGCAGACAACGGGAGGCTATCCCAAGGTCGCCAACGTGATCGCGATCGACCTGAGGCACGTGGCGCAGTTGCGACCACGGGATGAGGTACACTTTCGCGTAGTCACCGTGGAGGAAGCCGTCGGGTTGCTGCGGGAACAGGAAGAGTGGCTGCAGAAAGCGTTTGACTGAGTGCAGGTCCATCTCGAAACAAGCGGCAAATCACTTCTGCTGGAATAGGACAGCACAATGAGCGTAATCACGATCGATATCAATTCCGATATTGGCGAATCGCCGGAAGCGATCGCCAACGGCACCGAAGAAAAAATCATGCGCCAGCTAACTTCGGCGAATATCGCCTGCGGAGGACACGCCGGCGACGAGCAGACCATGGAGATCACCGTCGGTCTTGCCAAAAAGCTAGGCGTTGGCGTCGGCGCGCATCCCGGATATCCGGACCGCGAAAACTTTGGCCGGACGGAGATGGAGATGGCGCCGGAGGCCCTCGAAGCCTCCGTGCGCCAGCAGATCTCCGCCTTGCAGAAGGTGGCGAAGCGCCACGGCGTACCCGTGGTTCATGTGAAACCTCATGGCGCTCTTTATCACGCGGCCAACAACAGCAAGGAATCGGCCGACGCGATCAGCCGCGCCGCCCTGGCCTGCGATCGCAACCTGATCATGGTTGGCCAATGCGGTTCCAACGCATTGCGCTGGTACGCCGAAATGGGCTTAAAGACCGCGGCGGAAGCCTTCGCCGACCGCGCTTACGAACCGAACGGCACGCTGCGCAACCGCAAGCTTCCCGGAGCATTGATGCAACCGCCCGAGCGCGCGGCTGAGCAGGGCGTGGGAATCGCCACTCGTGGCGAGATCATCGCCATTGACGGCAAGCGGCTTGCAGTGTCAGCGCAAACGCTCTGCATCCACTCGGATACGCCGGGCGCGCCCGATATCGCACGCGCGCTGCGCGAGAAACTGCAAGCGGCGGGCGTTAAAGTCGAAGCGCTCAAAGCCAAGGCCGGGAAGTAATCGTCACCGGCGAGTTCCCGTGTTGTGCGGTGATGAAGAACGAAAGCCCCACCCAAGCTCCGCTTGAATGGGACACCCAAAACCGAGTGTACTGCCGGCGAGCGTTTGATTTACAGCCTTAAACCGTTTCGATCAAGCGATTGTTGATGGCGAACAAGGCGAGTTCCAGGCGGCTGGAAACTCCCAGTTTGTCGAAGATGTTGGTTAGGTGATGCTTGACCGTATCTTCGCTGAGCGAGAACTTCTGCGCGATTTCCTTGTTGCTGAGGCCGGAGACGATGGTCGACAGGATTTCGATCTCGCGCCGCGTCAAGCCATAGCTCTTTGCCTTGGCATTTTGCTGTCCGCCGGCATGCGCCCTGAGATATTGCGCCAAGTCTGCGACCGGCTCCCGCCCGACCCAATACTGGCCCGACATGACCGTGCGGATGGCTTTCAGCAGAATCTGTGTGGCGGCCTCTTTCATCACCACGCCACGCGCGCCGATCTGCAAGGCCTCGACCATCTGGCGGTTCTCGACCGCGGCGGTCAGCAGGATCACCCGCGCTTCAGCGTGTTGAGCCGCAAGCTCCCGCAAGGTTTCCAACCCGGGCATGCGGGGCATTGCCAGATCCAGCAGAAGAATGTCGGGACGGAGTTGCTGAGTCTGGGTAACAGCCTCGGCGCCATCGGCGGCTTCGCCCACCACCTCGAATTCAGGCTCTGACTCCAAGAGACGGCGAAGGCCGTCGCGAAAGATGGCGTGATCGTCGGCGATAAGAATGCGGATCTTGGAAGCGTTGTTATCCATGAGCGGACTTTCCTTTCGGTGGCAGGGTGATTTCCAACCGGGAACCACGCCCTGGAGTTGATTCTATGCTGAGCTGCCCGCCAATGCTACGAACTCGTTCCTTGATAATCATTGGCCCCTTGGTGGTATTGGCAAGCTCTTCCGACGAGATTCGTCCCTCGAACTCGAATCCGCGCCCGTTATCTGAAATGGTCAGCAGCAGAACGCCGGGCTCGCGCCAGGTTATGCCCACAATCGCGTGCGTCGCCTTGGAGTGCTTGCGAATATTCACCAGCCCTTCCTGCACAATGCGCACCAGTTCGCGGCAGATATGCGGACTAACGTGCACGTCCTGCAGGTCAGAGACGAAGCTGGCCTCGATTCCGGTGTCGCGCCGGAAGCGGTCCACGGTGTCCGCAATATAATCCAGCAACTGCTCGGGCGTAAGATCCACGGGGCGCATCTGCTGCATCAGGTCGCGCAGGTTCAGCACCTCTCTCCTCAGCAAATGCTGGAGCTCGGCCAGTTCGGGTGCCAGCCCGGCCGTGCCCCGCTCGGCGCGCCTGCGTAACACGTCAGCACGCATTTCGGCGGAGATCAAGCTTTGAATGGCGCCATCATGCAGTTCGCGAGCGACCCGTGCCCGTTCCATCGCGCCCGCTCGCGAACGCAACCGGCGAATCAGGAACAGACTGTACAGCGCCGACGTTGCCTGCCTTGCCAGGCTTTCTGCAAACCTAAGTTCTCGTTCGCGCCTTTCGCCAATCCGCGCGTCGATGAGCACGAGCCGGGCGAACCACTGGTCCCCCATCTCATTGGCGACACAAACCATCGAGTGAACCGGTTCGCGGGCGAATGCAGCGCTGGGCAGCGCATCCATCAATTGGCTGCGCACCGATCCGCCTTCCAACCAATTCATCTGCGCGCGCTCGTAAAGTTGCCGGCAGCAGAAAGTCCTGGGCAACTCTCGAAGCAGGTAACCTTCCCCCTCGCCGGGCGGAAGCTCGCGCATATGCGGTTTGGCGTGAGGCGAAAAAGCCTCCAAGTGCCAGACCAGAACTCTATCGGTGGTCAGCTCCTTGATGGCCACGTAGGCGCGTTTGGCGGAGAACAGGCGCGCAAATTCCGACAAGACGATTTGCAGGCTGCTCGTCAGTCCAGCCTCCGGACGGACAGAGTGCAGCAAACGGTTCACCATGGCCGCTTCGGCGCGGCGCTCCTTCGCGTCTTCCGCTCCCATCCCGATCAGCAGCCCCAGCACGGCCAGGAACGCGCAACGCACGATCAACCGGTTGACCTCGAACTGGCCTTGCAGCAGGTCTTGAAAGGAGCCGGTTGTCCCTTTGCCGAAAAAAGCCTCGATGTTCAAGATAACGACATTGATGGCAGCCGTGCCCATGGTCTCCGGTAAGCCCCAGCGGAAGCCGGCGGCCACCAGGCTGAACGTGAACAGCGTGAAGAAAGGCCCCTGGGTAAGCCAGGTGATCAGAATGATCCACAGGATGTCGAACAGGTGCAGGGCTCGACTCGGCGGCGAGCTCTCCCAATAGTAAAGCCAGATGACAATGACGCCGCTATAGAGTACCCAGGCGCCCACCGTCAGATAAACCAGGGGAGTGAAGCTGGCCGCCCGGCGCGAATCCACATAGATAGCCAACAGCATCAGGACGGCCAGCATGGCCCGGGAAAGCCCGAGTGCGCGCTCCGTCCGCAGATTGTCAGCTTCGGAGGTGGGAGCGTTCAACCTGGTCAGATATCGATAAGAGTCCGGCCAACGCAAGCGTCGTCTCATTTGGGTCATTTAGGGGAGCAACATGTCGATTATTTATCAAAGCGGTGCGGCCCGCAACACGCAATCAGCGATGGCGGCCCACGGACCACGGACCGGTCAAGACCGGGAAAAGGTCACCTGCGGCTGTGACAACCCTCACTGCGAGCGCCTCGAAGCAAAGCTAAGCTTGTCCTCGATTCGGAACATATGCCGATATCGGCTGAGGCAGCGGCCGCGGCGAGTTCCGTACGGCCGGCACCGGTGATGGAGCACCCTCCACTTCGCCGGCCGTTTGGTATTTGAGGTCTAGACCGAATTCGCGGAAGGTATACCCCGCGAAGCAGCCGGTGACACTCAAGCGTATACCGATTGTGGAATTGCTCTAGTATGCCGTCTGGTTCGAAAACGCCGAAAGCGAGGCTTGCCAAGTGCCAAGTCTCTGCTCCCTCTTTCGAGGCACATACCGATCACAAGGTGGAAACCAGCCGCGTAAGCGCCAGCATCGTTGAACCAGAGGCTCTCGACAGCTCTCGCCGCACCGCTTCCGAACATGCCAGGCCCGGCCAGAAACTCCGTTCGCGGTGCTGGCCCGAAATCTGAGCAGGCTGCCGGGCCATCGGTGGGTATATACCGACACAAACTCAAGACTGTCATGGCGAGCGAAGTCGAGCCGGGGTCCCCAACGTGCGCCGTAGTTGCGCAGGTTGGGGTGGACGTGCCACCTTGTGTTCCTACGGTGAAAAACAAAGGGTGGCTCCGCTCCGCGCCCGAATCGCGCCTTGCTTATCCACAAGCGCTCGGCGCTCCGGTCGACATGACAGAGTGTTGGGGCGGGTGGCCCATTCAAGCCTTCTGTTGGCTTGAGTGGGGCAGTTCCAGTGCTGGGCAGGGTGGAGTTGTTGGCTCATCCCGGCATCGTTCAACATTTCCCTGCCAACAAAAAGCAAAAAGCCCCACGCCGGTCTGGGCTTTTCGATGAAACCTTCGACTGCGCCTCGGCCTCAGCCGCGCAGGGATCCTTCGCTTCGCTCAGGATGACATCCTAAAATTTATACGGCGAACTTACGGGATACTGTGAAACTGGCTTATCGTCTTCTCGAAGAATTCGCCCCGGGAGCCGGAGGAATCACCACGGGCGCGCTGCGCCGCACCGGAACCAACGCATCGTCCTTCCTGGGCTGATTGGTCTGGGCGCGCAACATCACCTCCTGCTGGACGTATTGCACGAAGTCCTGCATCTGATGCTGCATCTGCTCCATGCGTTCCCGCATGTTCAAGATGATGCCGATGCCCGCGATGTTCACTCCAAGATCGCGCGCCAGCGAAAGAATGAACTCCAACCGCTTCAGGTCGTCTTCCGTATAGAGTCGCGTGTTGCCTTCGCTGCGCGACGGCTTCAGCAAACCTTCGCGCTCGTACAGCCGCAAGGTCTGCGGATGAATCTCGTACATCTCCGCCACCACGGAGATCATGTAAGCGCCTTTGCCTTTGCGTTTTGTCACCCGATCTTGCTCCACAACTCTGCCCTGGGGTCTTCCGGATGCAGCTTCTGCAACTGCTGCCACAATTCTTTTGCGCGCACGTCCTGCACCGCGGGCACCACGATCTTGATCTCGACAATCTGATCGCCGACGCCGCCTTCCCTGGTTGCGCTCTTCACGCCTTTTTCGCGCATGCGCAGCTTCTGGCCGCTCGGGGTGCCCGGCGGAATGCGCAACTGCGCCCGGCCGTCGATGGTAGGCACTTCCACTTTAGCTCCCAGGGCAGCCTCCCACGGCATGACCGGCAACGTGAGGTGGATATCGTCGCCCTCGCGCCGGAACACCGGATGCGAATCGATATGCACCACCAGATAGAGATCGCCCGGCGATGCGCCGCGCATTCCGGGATTGCCTTTGCCTGCAAGCCTGATGCGCTGCCCGTCGCGCGTGCCCGCCTTGATGCGGAACTCGACCGGTTCGCTGACCATCTGGCCGTTCGGGCCGGGCCGCTGAATATTCAAACGGATGTTGCCGCCGCGGATCGCCTCCCAGAAAGGAATTGAAACCTGGTACTCCAGATCGGTACCGCCCATCGCGGCTGTCTCCGCCTGGGCGGCACCGCCGGCGCCGAAGATGCTGGAGAGGATGTCGCGGAATCCGCCCCGCCCTGCGCCACCGCCAGCTTGTCCGTAATCGAAGTTATCGAAGTCGAAATGCACTTCGCGCTGGCCACCACGCTGCGCACTGCCTCCGGGAAACCCTCCAAACCCGCCGGCGCCGAATCCGGAGCCGCCACCACGCGCATAAGCCTCGGCCGTTGCCGGGTCGATGTTGTCGGAATAGAAACCAACCTGATCGTAAATCTTGCGCTTCTTCGGGTCGCTGAGAACGTCGTTGGCCTCCGACAGGACCTTGAACTTCTCCTCGGCCGCCTTATTGCCGGGATTCACGTCGGGATGGTACTTGCGCGCGAGTTTGCGGAACGCCTTGCGGATTTCCTCCGCCGAGGCGCTCTTCTTTACCCCGAGAGTCGCGTAGTAATCCTTTTTTTCCGTCGTCGTGGCCATTGGCTTATTCGATCCAGTTTTCGTTGTCGCCGAGGGAATACTTCGCCGCGCCTCAGTGCACGGTCTCTTGCTCCTCCTGCTCATCCGGAATCAGGTCAGCCCCCATCGGCCGTGCGCCGTCATTGCCGTCATCCAGCACCGCCATGCCGGTATATCCGTCGAGCGTCCGCTTCAACAAATACCACCGCCCCACGCCTGGATCAAACTTCAAATAGTAATTCTGGCCTTGTACCTGAAACTGCATAGCCCTTTTCCCCCTTGTTTCCTGTCTGGAACCTGGGTGCCAAATAAGCGGAAGGGGCGTTTATCACGCCCCACCCGTATAGATGCCGAATCACTCGCCTACGCGAAAGATCCTTCGACTCGCCCGCTGCGCGAGAGATCCTTCGACTCGCCCGCTGCGCGGGAGATCCTTCGACTCGCCCGCTGCGCGGGAGATCCTTCGACTCGCCCGCTGCGCGGGCTCGCTCAGGATGACCGCCCGAGTCTCCCGCTTCGCTCACGCCCCGGACTGCGCGGTCACTTTTTTTCGTCGACGTCCACATACTCGGCGTCGATCACGCCTTCGTCCTTCTTCTGGCCGCTGGCTGCGGGACCTGCGCCAGCGTCGCCATCGTGTGGTGCGGCCCCATTTGCGCCTGCTCCCGGCTGAGCCGGACCTGCCGTCGCCTTGTACATGGCCTCGGCCAGCTTGTGCGAAGCCTGCTGTAGACGATCGCGGGCCGTGCTCATCGCCTGCACCTCGCCGCCCTCCAGCGCTTTCTTCGCGTCGGCCAAGGCGTTCTCGACATCGCCGCGCTCGGAGCCGGAGATTTTATCGCCGTGCTCGCGCAGCATTTTCTCCGTCTGGTAGACCATGCCGTCGAGCTGGTTACGGGTCTCAATCTCTTCGCGCTTGGTCTTGTCCTCGGCTGCGTGCGCATCGGCTTCCTTGGCCATGCGCTCGACTTCTTCCTTGCTCAGACCGGAAGACGACGTGATGGTGATCTTCTGATCCTTGCTGGTGGCCATGTCCTTGGCCGTGACATTCAAAATGCCATTGGCGTCGATGTCGAACGTCACCTCGATCTGCGGCACGCCGCGCGGCGCCATCGGCAGTCCGGTCAGATGGAACTTGCCCAAAGTGCGGTTCTGGCCCGCCATTGGACGCTCGCCCTGCAGCACGTGAATCTCGACGGAAGTCTGGTTGTCGGCCGCGGTCGAGAACGTTTCCGTCTTGCGGGTCGGAATCGTCGTGTTGCGCGGAATCATCGGCGTCGCCACGCCGCCCAGCGTCTCGATCGCCAGCGTCAGCGGAGTAACGTCAAGCAGAAGCAGGTCTTTGACCTCGCCTCCGAGAACGCCGCCCTGGATGGCCGCGCCGACGGCAACCACTTCGTCCGGATTGACGCCCTTGTGCGGCTCCTTGCCGAACAGGTTTTTCACCAGGTTCTGGATGAATGGCATGCGTGTCTGCCCGCCAACCAGCACCACCTCGTCAATTTTATCGGCAGTAACGGCCGCGTCCTTCATTGCCTGGCGGCAGGGCGCAACCGAACGCTCCACGATGTCACGCACCATCTCTTCCAGCTTGGTGCGCGTCAAGGTCTTGACCAGGTGCTTCGGACCAGAGGTATCGGCCGTGATGAACGGCAGATTGATTTCGGTCTGCATCGTGGTCGAGAGCTCGATCTTGGCCCGCTCAGCCGCGTCGCGCAGACGCTGCAACGCCATTTCGTTGCCTTTGCCGCGCAGATCCAGCCCTTCGTCCTTCTTGAACTCCTCGATCAGCCAGTCAACCAGGCGCTGGTCAAGATTGTCGCCGCCCAAGTGCGTGTCGCCATTGGTCGACTTCACCTCGACAACTCCTTCGCCGACCTCGAGGATCGAAATATCGAAGGTGCCGCCACCGAAGTCGTAGACCGCTATGGTTTCGTTCTTCTTCTTGTCCAGGCCATAAGCGAGCGCCGCCGCCGTCGGCTCGTTGATGATTCGCTTGACGTCGAGACCAGCTATCTTGCCGGCATCCTTCGTCGCCTGGCGCTGCGCGTCGTTGAAATAGGCCGGAACCGTGATCACCGCTTCCGTAATCGTCTCGCCCAGATAATCCTCAGCCGCCTTTTTCAGCTTTTGCAGGATCATCGCCGAGATCTGCGGCGGGGTATACTCCTTGCCCTGCGCCAGCACGGCTACGTGGTCGCCCGACTGCACGACCTTGTAGGGGACCATTTTCATTTCTTCGCTGACTTCATCGAAGCGCCGTCCCATGAAGCGCTTAATGGAGTAAATCGTGTTTTCGGGATTGGTTATGGCCTGCCGCTTGGCGACCTGGCCCACCAGGCGCTCGCCCGTCTTGGTGAACGCTACGACCGAAGGTGTGGTGCGCCCGCCCTCTTCGTTGGCGATGACCTTGGGTTCGCCACCCTCCATGATCGCCACAACCGAGTTGGTAGTGCCCAGGTCGATGCCTATAATTTTCGCCATTGGAAACCTGCCTCCTGCTGGAAATCGTCTTGCCTGAACGCTTGATTCTGCCCTTATAACGAACTGATGATAGAACTTGAGTCAAATGTTGTCAACTTTTAGATCAATTTCACGGCAGGTAGGATGCAGAAATTACGATACTCCATGCTTTACATTTAAGTTTATGTATTACATAGACTTATATCACCGACTTCAGCCTGGCGCAAACTTGTTCCAGAGCAGGAGGCGGGCGCAGCCGACCGGACGCGAGAGAAAAAGCAGATACTTCGCTACTCCACCCCAGCAACGGCAAAAGCGGCCGTCGCCGGGGACCCCGGCTTCCACCCCAACAAGCCACCAGCGGGCTTGTCGGGGACCCCGGTTGCGCTCAGGATGACACGCGCGAGGGGTGTTTAGTTCTAGGAGGGAGCGATCAAGAAGCAGCCCGCCGTCTTTACCCGGCAGGACTGACATTCCGATAGGGCTGACGATGAGGACGGATCGTTCCAATCTGGCACTATGCCGCGCCGGAATGCGGGACATTCTCTGACACATACGGCCTTTCCTCCAGAGATGCCGTCTAAGCCACACATAGGTCTGTGTCGGTGGACTGGGGCCACACCCTATGAAGAAAGCTTTTATCAGCTTGACGCCGCAGGAGGCTTTGCACGTCGCCATCTTCATCGAGGAGCGCAACGCGGAGGTTTACCACCGCTTTGCCGAGATGTTTGCCGAGTTCCGCGACGTGCAGTCGCTTGAGATCGCCAGCGTTTTCTGGGATATGGCGGCCGAAGAGCGCCACCACAGCACACTGCTCCAGCAGCGCTACATGGAGCGCTACGGCAACGCATCCTGCGCGCTAACGGAAGACGATGTGCAAGAGCTGATTGAGGTGCCGCGGCTGGAATCAGGCAATCTCTTCGACGACTACTACGAGGACCCCGCCAAGCCGAGTGCGCGGGAACGGGCCTTGCAGGTTGCGCTGGCGGCGGAAAACAATGCCCGCCACTTCTACGCCGAGCTGGTTGGCGTGACCGCCGACTTCCGCTTACGCACCCTGTACAAGGAATTGGCCTCGTACGAAAAGGACCACGTTGAATTCCTCGAGAGACGAATCGCCCAGAGTTCCTCCAACAAGCACAGCTCGGGCTAGAGTGGGTTCCGAAATAGGCGTCTCCTGAGGCCGGACCTTTCATGGTGTCATCGTGAGGAGGTTCGCCCTTCTCGCGAACCGACGTGACGATCTATGCATTTCACCGAGCGTCACCCAAAAGTCGCGAAAAGCAACTACATGGACCCTCACGTCGCGTCGCCGAGTTCCTTCGCTACGCTCAGGATTTCGCCGGCGGGCTCAGAGCACCCCAGAAAGCCTGAAATCTGGCTTTCCGGGGACCCCGCAAACGCCCGCAAAACGGCTCAACCTCAGGGTGACACGCTGGAATAATCATTCTTGGGATACACCAACCCTAACACTGCGTTAGCGAGCGGCGGTTGCCGCCCTTGAGCGCTCTTGGGGTGACATTTGCCGCCACACCATTTCGCGGTTCTTTTCCGTCCATTCACTCTGCTGGCCATCATTGATAGCCAGCGTCAGCCAGCGATAGGCCTGGACTCGATCCTGCGAGACACACTTGCCGGTCGCGTAAAGCGCTCCCAGCTTGCCTTGCGCCTGGGCGTTTGCCTTTTGCGCCGCCGAGCGCAGCAAGATCAATCCCTGGTCGCAGTTCTGCGGCACGCCCTGACCGTAGATGTACATATCCGCGAGGCGAACCTGCGCGTCGGAATTGCCCAGGGCGGTGGCGCGCCACAACAGGGCCCTTGCGACCTCGGGATTAGTGGTCGCCAGCGCCTGCTGGTACTCCCCTTGCCCGGCTGCCGGCTTTGAGGATTGCCGGGCAGAGGGCTTGAGCGTGGCGGCTTTCGATGGTTCAGCGGCGGGCCGGGGTCTGCCGGTGGCACTCGGCTTGGGCTCAACTGCCTGGGTCTGTCCGGTGGCCTCCACATTCGTCGTGGAGTTTAACGTTGCGCTCCCTGCGGTAGTCGCGGGCGATCCCGGAGCTACGGGTTCCGCCGTCGTTTTTTCTGCCGTCGTCGGCCCCTCGCTTGGCCCTGAAGGCGTTTGCGCAGTAGCCGGTTGCGCCGGATGTTGCTCGACGACGAAATCGGGAGCGGCCTTTTCGTTGGACGCGACGGGACCAGCGCTCGCGCTTGGCGGCTCGGTGTTCTTAGTTGACGAGTCTGCCTTGCCGGTCCTCAGCAGTTGCACGTAAGATGCGCCAACGCGCACATAGCGAGAGGCGGCGGCGCTAACCGCTGGCCAGTGCATGACCGCGGCCACAATAAGCGCTGCGATGAAGGCGCTGACGACAGCCGCTGCGACATACCGTGGCCATTTCCTGGCCTTCGGATTCTCCTCGCTCTCCGGGGATTCGGCGTCGCCGCTCAGTCCCAGGAAAGAAGGCCCGGAAAGGCTGCCGGATTCGCGGTGATGAGCGGGCGTGAAATCGAGATAGCGGCTCAAATCCGCTTCGGGCTCAGGTTGTGCCGGCGCTTCGGGCTCATTGGTCGAAGCAGCGTTCCCCCAAACCTTCTGCATGGCTTGGCGAACCGACTCGGGAGTTTGGCGACGGCGATCCATTCCGGGCTCGGCGAGCAGCGGAAGCCCGTTGTCGTAGTCGATCACCTCTTTCGGCAGTGGTTCAACTGTCCAAGGACGCAAGTCCCGTTGGCCGCCTTTCGAAAGACTTTCGCGCGGATCAGGACCAGGCAAGCCGGCATCGCCGTTGGAGCCGCGCGGGGGCTGCTCGATGACGTCCTGCATTGGAAAGGACGACGGTCCAGCGCCGCTTGCACTCCCGCGCAACGGTGTTCCGCACTGGCCGCAAAAGCGGTTCTTATCGGGATTTTCCTCGTGACATGCTGGACAAAGCACCAGGGGTCTCCGCAATCGCCTAGACCGACTTCTCGCTGTTGGTCATGGCAGATGCTGCTAAGTTGGATGCAGGTAGACCCGGTGTGTGCTGCTGGGGACAAAGATGGCGCGCCTCAGGAGAGGCGAGATCGAGAGTAGCTGGAGTAAAGGCACGGCCTCGGCTTGTTTCCTAAACCTAAGTTAGAGGAAACGGCGAGTCACCTCAGGGGCTAAAGCCCGCATTGTCGTTGGCTCTGGACGGCGCGGCTCAAGGCACCCCAGCAAGCCAAATACAGGCTTGCCGGGGACCCCGCAAAGCCGCGCCCCTTCAAAGAACCATTTATAAAACAAGCCTTAGTCGCTTCCGCCCGCCTGCACTGGCGCGACCGACAGGCTTCTGAAAAACAGCCTTACTCTGATGCGAGCATACAAGCAATTGCACTGTAGCTCTGTGGGTCACACGTTCGGTAGCGCCTCGCTTGTTGCTTCGGCGCGTTTTTCAGCAGCCTGTGAAGCCGCATGCGGTACCTGCCGGGAGCTGTAACGCTTGAGAACGGCGGCAAGAATCCTGTAGCCCAGCAAAGCCGTCAGCACGAGGGCATAGATCAGCGGCTGGCGGATGTCCTTCTTCACCAGCCAGAGAAAATGAATGACTCCCGCCACCGCGCTGCAATAGACCAGCCGATGAAGCTGCTGCCAGCGCCGGCCAAGCCGGCGTATGGCGCTCTGCGTCGAGGTAAGAGCAAGCGGCACAAGCATCAGGAAAGCGGCGCTTCCCATGGTGATAAACGGGCGCTTGACAATGTCCTTCAACATCGCGTGAACATTGAAAAACTGATCGAGCCACACATAGGTAAGCATGTGCAGCACGGCGTAGAAGAATGCAAAGAGGCCGAGCATGCGGCGGTACTGGATGAGCCATAGCTGGCCCGTAATTCGCCTGAGGGGAGTTATGGCCAGCGTCACCAGGAGCAGGGTCAGCGCCCGGAGGCCGGTCTGGTGGGTAATCATTTCAATCGGATTGGCGCCCAGCTCGCCGAGCAATCCCAGCACAGCCAGCCGAAGCAGCGGGACGAGAGCCAAGGTAAAAACAATCGGTTTCAAAGTACGATTTCGCATTGCAATATGGTTTCAGCCAGCCGGTTGCGCTGCATCAGACCAATTCCATAGCGGTACGTCCTAAGTATCACCGCCGGGCTTGGAAGCCCGGCTCCTTCGCGGGGTACACCTTCCGCGAATCCGGTCTGGCCGCTTACCGCCTTATTCTAAGATGCAGGCCGCGAGCGCTCAGAACCACTTCCGCAGGTCCATGCCGGAATAGAGACTTGCCACCTGGTCTCCGTAGCCGTTGAACATGAGCGTTGGCCGTTTGAAGAACTCGCCGAGCCGACGCTCTTGCGCCTGGCTCCATCGCGGGTGATCGACTTGCGGGTTCACGTTGGAATAGAAGCCGTACTCGTTCGGCGCAGCTTTGTTCCAGGCGGTTTTCGGCATGTAGTCTACAAACTTGATCTTGACGATGGACTTGGCGCTCTTGAAGCCATATTTCCAGGGGACCACGAGCCGTATAGGCGCGCCGTCCTGGTTGGGCAGCGTCTCGCCGTAAAGCCCCACCGCAAGAATCGCCAGCGGATTCATCGCCTCGTCGAGCCGCAAGCCTTCGACATACGGCCAATCGAGCACGTCGCGCTTTTGGCCGGGCATCTGATTGGGACGAAGGACCGTGGTGAACTCGACGAACTGCGCCTTCGAAGTGGGCTCAACCTGCTTGATCAGCGCGCTCAGCGGAAACCCTGTCCACGGGATCACCATCGACCAGCCTTCGACACAGCGCAGACGGTAAATGCGTTCTTCCAATGGGGCGAGCTTGAGCAAGGCATCCATGTCGTAGGTCTTCGGCTTTTGCACCAGGCCTTCGACGGAAACGCTCCAGGGCAGCGGCTGAAACGAACCTGCCAGCTTGGCAGGCCCGTCTTTGTCGGTGGAGAACTCGTAAAAGTTGTTGTAGTGGGTCACGTCATTCAGCGGGGTCAGCTTTTCGCTGGTGCTGAATCCGCTCTTCTGGTATTGCAGCTTGCTTCCCGCCTGCGCCGCTTCCGGGGCAAACGCCCGGTACAGCTTGTGGCCGGCCAGCCCCACCGCTCCCAAGGCCAGCGAACCCATCATGAAGTTCCGCCGGTTCAGGTACACCGGCTTCGGGGTGATCTCGGAACTCGCGATCTCGGAAGACTTACGGATCACCATGGCTAGGCGCCTCTACTACAATCAGATTCGATTCGCGGCGAAAATGGTTCAAGAGAGTTCGTTAGAGCGGTTTCACGAACGGCTATCCCCGGAAGCCGCGGCTCCAGGGTACGCCTATCTTTGAAACCCCACTAGTTCTATGTCCCAGAAATTTGCGCAAGAGAAGGTTCAGGCGGCAAAGGCGTAATAGAGTTGGTCAAGTAAAAAGCTCAGTCGAATCAGGGCATTACGAAACGGGGCGTTTACTGGTATAAACCACGAACGGTGCTCCCCGTGGAGGAGAGTACCGCAAATGTGCATTTCAGTGGCGCATCGATAAGGACGAACGCCTAACAGATACGAAGGGGAATGCTTAGCATGGCGCAAGCGCGGTAAACATTATGACCATGTCCATAGACCATCTGGAACGCTGGGAACGCTTCATCACCAGGTTGCGGTACCGAAGACCTGAGCGCCGAGCGTGGGGCGACGGTGAGATCAGCTTTCGAAGACAGCTCGCGTCACCGGCGCGATGAGCAATATTGCTCATTTTGTCATGAAATTATGCTCCGTTCGTTTCAGCGCAGGAAATGGCGTGACAGGACTATGAGACAAAACGTGGCGAAGCCGAGGAGGATAGGGCCGAGGATGGCGTTGACGAGGCGGAAGAATGTCGGGCCGATGCGGTGGGGCATGAAGCGAACGACGACGATCAGCGTGGTGAACCAAGTCGTCAGGCCGGCAGCAGCCATCAGGATTCCCCACCCGGGTGCTTTGGAGCCGAAGATGGAATGGGCAAAGGGAAGCCAGTTGGAAGTAACGCCAACCCAGTAAACAATGGTTAAGGGGTTGAGGATGGTCAGGGCAGCGCCGGCAGCTACATCGGCGACCAGATGCGCGGGGACGGTGCCTTCGTCCCAGTGTTGGCGAGCGCTGGCATAGGCCCGCAGGGGCTCCTTGACGGCGCGGACAAGGAAGTAGATTCCAAGCGGAAGCAGGACGATTACGCCGACAGCCGCCAGGACGGTTTGGAGAGTCGGGTTGGACAGGTCGGAAAAGAGATAGTGACCGCCGAGGAGGACCAGGGAGAAGAGGACTAGATCGCCGGTGACAGAGCCGATTCCGCAGGCGAGGGTATGGCGCCAACCGCCGATTACGCCACGGCGGATGGCCAGCATGTTGACCGGGCCCATCGGCGCGGCCGCCGCCAATCCCATGAAAAATGCGGCCAAAAGTACGTGGAGATGGGAAACGAACACCTTAGCCCTCAGCGCGTTCGATAAGCTCTTTTCAATCGACAGCAATTCATTTAGAGAAACTGCGAGCGCCTTCCGAAGGGCTCATTTACCGCAATACTCTTTCCGTTTCAGCCAGATCGTCGTGGTCAATTCAGGCTGGCGGCTCGGAGCTGCGCTGACAAACCGCACGGAATCAATGTTATGACGAGCAAGGCACAGAGTCCTTACGCTACTGCCGCGCGACACTTCGCCCTTTCGACAGAACGTGGTGGGAGCATGTATCGGAGCGTCTCCCGTTCGATGATCCGCACCAGCCCTTCCGGCAGTTCGCTCTTCAGCACGTATTCATCCACCAACCACAGGATCCGCTCTGGTATCTCGGAGTACGCTGAAAGCAGTATGATCGGCAATTTGGGAAACCGTTGTTTGATCTGGTAGGCCACGGCTTCCGCGTCCATGCCTTCCGTTTTGTACTCCAGTAGAATCGCGGCCACCGGCGTTTCCTCCAATATCTTCATCGCCGTGTAGCCGCTCGACGCGGTCTTGACGCAATAGCTATGAGATTCAAGCGTCGCCTTGCGAAGCTCCAAAACTTGTGGGAGATCGTTGATGCACAACACGGTGGGGGAGTCCATGGTCGCATCTCCTCTCTGAAGCCTTCTATGCCGCAAAATTTAGTCGGGAGGGTCGAGGCGGTATGTTCAAAATTGCTCATTTGCCCCCAAAAATCACTGCTCGCATTCCGAAACGGGAATTGCAGGGCAAAGCTTCGCGAAGGATTAGTGAAGGATGAGTGCGGTTAATTCATCTCAACGCGCCAAGCTGTGCAGACGGCTCTCTCGCGGCTGCCGAACGGAACATACCCACAAACGAACAGATCACCGCAGGTAACCCCAAGCGCCTGAACGGCGCTTGGGGTGCATTCGTAATCCTCTTACTTCTTGGTTCTTTGCTGTCCTGAAGTCGGCTGCTATGGCTTCGTGGTTTTCTTCTCTTTCGCCGGGGGTCTTGCCGCTTTTGTGGTCCCGCCGCCGATGTCGAGTAGCGTCAGTGAATCCGCAGCGTTGAATGGATACTCGCGGACGGACTCCTGGGACGCCTGGCCGGCACCACTTAGGGTGATGTCCACCCGGCGATTGCTGGCCAGAATGATCGTTCGCATATTGTTGAGCACTCTCTGCCGGTCTTCCGTGCTCAACTCGGGGTTCCGTTCAACCGCATCTTTCACCTCGGCGTCGGTGAGGTTTTGTTGTTTACCGAACGCCTTGGTCTGGATGTTAGCGCCGGGAACGCCCAGTTCGACCAGGAAACGCTTGGTGCGGTCGACACGCCGTTCGGAGAGCGCCTGATTGTATTCCACGGAACCGCGCGGATCGGCATGGCCTTCAAGAGTCAAGAGGGCATCCGGCCTGCTTTGGAGATATGTCCGGAAATCAGCGGCGAGCGTACTGAGAGTTTTTTCCTGGCTGGCCAGCAGGCCGGCGTCGGGATTCTGGAGCGTTGGCTTGGCCGTCGCAAAATAAACACTGTGGAGGGCAAGCCGCCTCTCGATGGCGCTAACCGTTGGCGGAGGCGGTGGGGCCTGTACGTTCACCGTGGTTGTGGAAGAAGCCGTGAGCGGCGGATTGCGGTCATCGCTTACATTGCAGGTCACGGTAATTGCCCCAGGCTGTGCGCCCATGCTGTCCAGGGTAGCAGTGGAGGTGTTGCCGCTAATGTTCCCGGCGCTAGCGGTGTAGCTGTAGGTCAGGCCGCGGCCATCGGGGCTGCTGGCGTTCGAGCTGATGGTTGAGGTCCCACCCGGCTGCACTGTCGCCGGATCGGGCGCGCATGAAATCACGGGTGGACGCGGCGCTTTTACGGTGAACGCGGCACTGCAGGAGGCAACGCCATTGTGGCTGCCGTCGCTCAGGTTGGCCGTGACTTGGTAGGAACCAGGCTGCAGTCCGGTGGTGTCAATCTGGGTGGAAGCGCTGCTGCCGGAAACTTTCACTCCGCTGCCGGACCAGTCGTATTTGACCGTACGCTTGGGATTGAAATTAGATCCAATGGCAGTCGCGGTCACAGGCTCGCCGGCAAAGACTTCGGTTGGCTGCACCGAGCAAGCCGCGCTGGGTGACACTGGAGGCGCTCCGCCGCCGAACATAAGATTGAGGCCCGCCTGTAGTCTTACGCCGCTGAGATCGGTGCTCGGAGTCGTGGTCGCAGGACCAGGACCATACCGGTAGCTGGACATTACATAGTCGGCCCTGAACAGCCGTAGAGCAACGTGCCGGGACAGGTTCAGATCAAGACCGCCGCCGAGCAAGAACCCTAATTTCTGGATATTGTGGAAGCCTTCAGGGTAAAGACGGTGGTCGCCCACTAACGCCTCAAGAAATGGAGAGAAATGAGCGCTGCGGAACGTAAACTTTGGGCCCAGGGAGAGGTTGGCGAAATCGGCGTCTCGGCAGCACGCGGCAGGTGTCCCCCTTTCACCGATGCCCCAATGGTCGCTGGCATCGAGTGTGAGGCCGAACCAGCGATTGAAGTTATAGGTGACGGCAGCGCCAGCTCCGCGCGGATTTGAGTTCATTTGGCTGGTTATCGGAACCGTTCCTAGTGGAAGGAAACCGGTCACGTCCGCGCCGGGATACCAGAAAGAATATCCGCCGTAAAGCTCCCACTTGGGAGCAGGCTGGTCCTGAGCTGCGGCCAGGGCGCCAAACGCACACAGAACAGCAATCGTTGCCGGCAGCATTGCTAAAACACGACCAAGACGGCCCTTTGAATGATATGACATGCGAATATTCCTCCGAACTTTAATAACGTGAAATCCTGCTTTTCCAGCCTGACCGGTAGTGAGACCATCCTCAAGCCGGGCTCACTACCGGAATGCCTTATTGACAGGGCGGCACAGTAACCGTATTGGTGTCCAACGAGACAGCGCCAGTCAGCGCCAGCGCTCTGCCATCCAGCGTCGCGCCGGTGTTAACCGAGACCGATGCCTGAGCCAATATGCTTCCTTGGAATATGCTGTAGGTCCCAAGGGTCGCCGAACTGCCGACCACCCAATACACGTTCTGAGGCAGCGCGCCACCGGAGAGAATGACTTCGCTAGCGGGGGCTCCGGGGGCTCCAGCTGCCGTGGTCAGTGTGGACACGATTTGGAAGACCCAGACCCCAGTCGCAGGACCGCAGAGAGTGAGATTGCCGGTTATTCCCAGCGAGGGCTGCGCGCTCGTCGTCTCGTAAACACCAGGGGCGAGGCAGTAGGGTAACCCTCCTATATTCGCGGGGAGAATGGCCCCCCCGGCTTCGCCTGCGAAGTTGGTATACGCGGTCTGCAAGTCAGCCTCGCCGGCCGCGGCATACGCATTGCCCGCGTTCTCCGTGCCGGTGTATGTTCCCGGCGGAAATCCGGTGATCGCGGTATTTGGCGACACGCCAATATCCCCAAGACCAGTACCAGTACCAATAATGCTGGTACCCACATTATTAACGTTGGTCACCGTGGCGTAGGCCAAAGCTCCGAAAGTGCAGGCCGCTCCCAACGGATTGGCTGGCGGGGTCGCTGGTGGCGTTGGCGGTATCACCGGCGGCACCGGTGCCGAGCACAGAGGGGAGGTCGTGAAGCTCCACGTGTAATCGGCGGCCAGAGTATTGCCGAACGTGTCAGCCGCCCCGGTGGTAATCGTGGCCGTATAAGGGGTGCTCGCTGCAAGACTGTTCGTGGGTGTGAAGGTGGCAATATCGGTTGCCACAACATAGGTGACGTCCCCAGCCACGAGCGCCCCGCCCGGCCCGGTCAAAGTAAACGTAGAGGCAGGGGAGTTGATGGTCGCGGGGTTCATTGCCTTGCTGAAGGTTGCGCTGATAATGGCGATATTAGGGCAAACGCCGGCAATGCCTACATTGGCGTTCGGCGGAGTTACGAGGATCACTGTAGGCGGGGTTTGAGGGGCGGCGGGATTTCCCGCATTCGGATTCCTGCCTGGATCGCAGCATCCAACGGCGAAACCGAGTAGTAGGAGTGCTGTCAACAAAACCTTATGGTTGCTGTGTGTCCGCATTGCGTGCCTCTTCTTCTCGGCTCAAATTAGCGCCGTACATGATTCCTGGTAGCTGATCTTAGGAACTCTGGATCACGCAGTCTGTTCAAAGTTGCTCACTTGCCGACAAAGAGCTACTCGCGTTCCACAACGGGAATTACAGAGCAAAGCTTCGCGAAGAACGGGTGTGTGACACCTATTGGCCTAGTGAGCGTTATTGCTCAGACAGCTTCGTCCGAACCCGCTAACGTGAGTAGTACCTCGTGTGCCAGGAATGCGACCGAAGCAAGAAACGCGGCGCAGGGGCAGAAGAAAGAGGCGGAAAACTATGAAGAAACTTATGCTGTTCGTTGCGTTGTTGAGTCTGGCCACGTTCGGCTGGGCGGAGTCGAAGCGCGAATCATCGACCGATCGACTGGATAATGCAGCCAAAGTGCTGCACGAGATTATGGCCACGCCCGATAAGGGCATTCCGGAAGAGGTACTGGAACACGCGAAGTGCGTGGCCGTTGTACCGCACATGATTAAGGGCGGCTTCGTGTTTGGCGCGGAAAATGGCAGAGGTGTAACTACCTGCCGAACTGCTAAGGGCTGGAGCGCACCAGCATTCTTTGCCATCACGGGCGGTAGCTGGGGATTGCAGATTGGTTTGGAAGGCGTAGATCTGGTCATGATCATCCAGGGTGAAAAAGGCATGCAGCGATTGCTGGC